>NZ_JBHWJT010000033.1:0-85309 GCF_042731325.1 Streptomyces sp. NPDC059866
GGCAGAGCCGGTTTCGCCCTCCTCCGCAAACGCGTCCTCCTGGCCCAACGAAGTGACGTCCGGTCACCCCATCACGAAAATCTTGACTGAGCCTCAACACCGGCCACATCCGCTTCGAAGGAACTCCCGAGCGCGGACGAACGACCATCGAGGAGTTCGCCAAGGCCGGCCTCGCCCATACGGAGGCACCGCAGCGACCATGACCGTGAACGGCAAGAACGCACTCATCACCGGGGCAACCAGCGGTATCGGCGCCCTTACCGCGCGCCTGCTCCTCGAACGAGGCCACCGGGTTGCCGTCACCGGCCGCAACTCCGACAAACTGCAAGTCTTCCTGACGGAGGTGGGACGGCCCAAGGAACTGATGGGTGTGGTCGCCGACGCGGCCGACTGGGAGGCCACCCAGGCGGCCGTCGCCCGGACCGTGGAGCACTTCGGGGGCCTGGATGCCGCCATCGCCAACGCGGGCTTCACCTCCGCCGACTACTTCCGCACCGGTGGCGCGACGATCAGCCACGGTGACGGTGATCCCACCCTGTGGCCGGCGATGGTCCTCACCAATGTCCTGGGCCCTGCCCTGCTGGCCAGGGCGGCACTGCCCCATCTGCGGGAGAGCCAGGGGCGGTTGGTGCTCATCGGCAGCGTCGCCGGACTGAAGAACGCCCCGTCGAACCTGTACTCGGCCACCAAATGGGCCGTCACCGGGCTGGCGGAGAACATCCGCATGTACGCCACCACCGTCGGTGTGGGCGTCACCCTCATCGCGCCCGGCATGATCGACACCCCCTTCTGGACCGAGGGAGCCACGCCCGCCGCCGCCCTGCCGGCCCAGCCGGTGGCCGAGGCCATCGCCCTCGACCAGCCCTTCGGCGTCGACCTCAACACCCTCACCATCCGACCGATCGGACAGCCCGTCTGACCACCAGTCGTCGCATGTGCCGGAGGCCGCCCGGCCCGGTGATGACCGGGCCGGGCAGAGATAGCATGTCACACAGTGGCAAAGCTTTGATATGCTGATCACAGCGTTCTCGGGTGCCGTGGACACAACCCCCGTGACAGGTGTCCGGAACGCAACACCTGCGACTAGAGCCCGCAGGTGCAGCGCCCGGGCGCCACGCAATCCCCCGATGGGTGGCGCCCGGGCGCCCTCATGGCCCCGCTGCGGCATGCCGATGCGCCCCCGCGCCGGCCAGGGGGTACGCCTAGGAACGCTTGGCGCGGTACAGACCCCGGCCGGTGCGCTCGATGCGGGAGGCACCGACAAGACGGTCGAGTGTGCTGCGGACGCCGTTGATGCTTCCGCTGTCGGAGTCACGGTCGAGAGCCGAGGCAACATCACGGGCCCGGACGTCGACATCACCGACGTTGGCGAAGTACTCCATGATCTGTTCGGTGAGCTTGCCGTACTTCTTCTGCCCGACCGTGGCGGTGCCGGCGGCGACAGGACGTTCCGCAGCCTTGCCGCTCTCCGGCTTCCGAGGCTGGGGCGCGGACTTCGGTGTGGCGTCTGCGGACTCGGCGGAGGCACGGTCGGTCTGCGGTTCGCCGGGCGTCGCAGCCTGGCCCCGTTGCGCAGCTGCAGCGTCCGCCGTGCCCGTCGGGGCCGCAGCAGCCCGGTCGAGCATCAGGGTCTCGAGGGCGCTGAGGGCCCGCTGCACCGAGCCGAGATGCGCCACGACCGCAGCCAGCTCCCTTTCCAGCGCCTGCTTCTGGACCTGCAGGCGGGCCAGTTCCTCCTGCAGGCTCTCAGCGGTGACCTCAATGTTGTGCGCCGCGTGAGTTACAGAGACCATGTGTTCCTCTCATCTCAACCCCTCGTGCCGCGCCCGGCTCACGTGCGGTGCCGCTCGGACTGAACGCGGGAACGGGTCCCCCACCGACATCATATGCAGTGCCCCATTCCTGATGTAGGTGCACCGGACGGGCCTCGCGGGTCCCCAAAGGACTCACCCCACTGACGACAGGGCACGAAACAGGGCAGTCACCGTGGAGCCGGAGGGCATGGTTGCCACTGTTCGCGGAGAAGCTTTTTCGCTGACTGCACCTTGGGTGGAGAGTGTCGGGCCGTTACTCACCCGGACCCGTGGGTGCCGTAGCGGAGTCCGTCGACGAGCAGGGCGATCATGCGCTGCGTGTGGCCGCTGTCGTCCTCCTGGGCGGGCAGGGTCAGATTGCCCACGGCGCGCAGCAGGTCCTCGGGATCGATGTCGGAGCGGATCTGGCCGGCTTTCGCCGCGGTGTCGAGGAGCGCGCCGAGGACAGGCACGAAGCGCTGCTGGAAGTAGCAGGGCAGGCTGTCGTAGGCCGGGTCTCCCGAGTGCAGAGCGGCGCTGAGGCCGCGCTTCGTGGCGATGAAGGCCGCGAAACGCTGCAGCCACCGGGCGAGCGCGTCGACCGGCTCGTGCTGTGCCACAAGGGAGGCGGCGGCGTCGGCGCAGGCGTCGACTTCATGACGGAAGACCGCGGCGATGAGGTCCGAGCGCTGCGGGAAGTGCCGGTAGAGGGTGCCTGCTCCCACGCCCGCCTTGGCGGTGATCTGTCGCACGGGGGCGTCCACGCCGGAGGTGGTGAACACCTCGGCAGCCGCGGTGAGCAGCGTGTCGATGCTGCGCTGCGCGTCGGCGCGCATGCGCTGGCGGGGCCGCCCCCCGTCCGCCGGGCCGTCGCTCACGGTGTACTCCTCTTGCTAACCGGAACATCGTTCCGTATTGTCGCAGCGGAACGGAACACCGTTCCGCTTACGCAAGCGTATCGCGCTGCAGCGCACCGGCCAACGCACGAGGAGAACCAATGAGGTACCGCACGCTGGGCCGAACCGGCATCAAGGTCAGCCCGTACTGCCTGGGCGCGATGATGTTCGGCGCCATCGGCAACCCCGACCACGACGACTCCGTACGCATCATCCACAAGGCGCTGGACGCGGGCATCAACTTCGTCGACACCGCCGACGCCTACTCACGCGGCGAGTCCGAGGAGATCGTCGGAAAAGCCCTCAAGGGCCGCCGGGACAATGTCGTGCTGGCCACCAAGGCCCACCTCCCGATGGGGGACGACCCCAACCAGCAGGGCAACTCGCGGCGCTGGCTGGTCCGCGCGCTGGAGGACTCCCTGCGCCGCCTGGGCACCGACCACGTCGATCTGTTCCAGATCCACCGGCCCGCACCGGACACCGATGTGGAAGAGACCCTCTCAGCCCTCACCGACCTCGTGCGCGCGGGCAAGGTCCGGGCCGTCGGCAGCTCGACCTTTCCCGCCTCGGACATCGTCGAGGCGCAGTGGGTCGCCGAGCGGCGGGGCCTGGTGCGGTTCCGCACCGAGCAGCCGCCGTACTCGATCCTCAACCGCAGCATCGAGCGCGAGGTACTGCCCGTCTGCGAGCGGTACGGCATGGGCGCCATGGTCTGGAGCCCCCTCGCCGGGGGCCTGCTCACCGGCCGCTACCGCAAGGGCCGACAGGCCGACAGTCACCGGGCCCGCTTCGGTTTCCAGCACATGAGCGACGAGCGCCGGCTCGACGCCGTCGAACAGCTCATCCCCCTCGCCCAGAAGGCCGGGATGTCGCTGACGCACCTGGCGATGGCCTTCGCGATCTCCCATCCCGGCGTCACCTCCGCGATCATCGGACCGCGCACCATGGACCACCTCGACGACCTCCTCGCCGGCGCCGAGACCACCCTGACCGACGAAATCCTCGACCAGATCGACGCGATCGTGCCGCCCGGCACCGACATCGGGACGCTCGACACGGCCTACAACACACCCGCCATCCAGCAGACCGCGCTGCGCCGCCGCCGATCCGACGAGCGCTCCGCCACCTGACCGAACCTCACAGGCCGCTCCTCACCGCTGCTGCTCCTCGGCATCCAGTAGGCGACATCCACAGACATGGTCCCCTTCAGCGCCACACGGAACTCGGCTGCGTGTCACACGTACGCCGGTTACCCGGTCACAGCTGACAGCCCCCACAACTCTTTGTACAGCCGAGAAGGACCATGATTGAAATGTACTGGCGCGAACGGGCAGCATGCCTGCACGAAGACCCCGAGCTGTTCTTCCCCATAGGAAACACCGGTCCGACACTTGAGCAGATCGACGAAGCGAGGGCCGTGTGTCGCCGTTGCCCTGTGGTGGAGCAGTGCCTCGACTGGGCCCTGCAAGTGGGGCAGGTGGAAGGCATCTGGGGCGGCATGACGGACAGCGAACGCCGCGCGCTGAGGCGGCGTCAGGCCCGCCGGACCCAGGACACGGTCACAACGGCGGCGTGACGGTCGAAGTCCGAGCCTCGCACACCGGCGCACCCCAAAGGGCGGGGCGGCAAAGATGCCGCCCCGCCCGTTCGTCGTCACCTGCCACCGACCTCCGGTGAGCGCGCCTCACCTGGGGGAGAGCTGCTGCAGAACGTTGGAGATGGTTCTGATCCGTTCGTTGAGGTTCACGAGTTCCTGGTGAAGCTCGTTGACACGGGTCTGCAGCTCGATGGCTTCAGCGGCCAGCGACACGACTGTGGCCGCGATGTCGGTTCGGTTCTCAGTGGCTCGGGTCATTGTGTGCCCAGCTGTACAGCGGATATGTCGAGCATCAGCTTCACCTTGTCGCTGATCAGGACCCCACCTGTGGTCAGGACCGTGTTCCGGTCAAGTCCCCAGTCGGAGCGCTGCAGGGTGGCCGTACCCTCGAAGCCGATGCGGTTCTGGCCGTAGGAGTCCCGGCTTGCTCCACCGAACTCGAGGTCGATGTGAACGGGCAGCTCCACGTCCTTGATCCGGAGGTATCCCGCCATGCGGAACCGGTCGTCACCGGCATCGAGGATTCCGGTGGAGTGGAAGCTCATCAGAGGGAACGTCGCCGAGTCGAGGAAGTCGGGGCCGGTGACATGCGCGTCCCGCTCAGCAAAACCCGTGTCCACACTGCCGGTCTGGACACTGAGGTAGGCCTTGGACCGCGTGGGATGGGCTCCATCGAGCTTGAGGAGCCCTTCGAAGGCGGTGAACTTCCCTCGCACGTTGGTGATCATGGCATGCCGGACGGAGAATCCGATCGTGCTGTGGACCGGGTCAATGGAATAGACGCCGGTCAGCCCTTCATGGGGCGCGGCATCCGAAACAGTGGTTTCCTTGCGGATGAACATGGCGAGCCGGTTCCTTGGTGCATGGATCTCAGGCAGGAGCGAATTCCGACACACTGCGGCAAGGAATGCCGACGCAGTGGCCGTGTACGCGGTGGAGCGAACCTGCGGCCGGAATGCGGGGCCCCTGCCGGCCGGGCGCCGGCTGGCAGGGGCCCCGGCAGGACTTACTGCTGCTGCGCGAGCCAGTCGGCGAACTTGGTCTCGGCGATGTGCGCGTCCGGACCCGGCAGGAGCGTGGTCTCCTGCAGCTGGGCACCGGAGTACGGGGCGTGCGGGTCCGTGACGACCGTGCGGGGGTCGTTCTTGGCGGCGAGTGCCTCGCGGATCAGCTCGTCGAGCTGGAACACGTCGGGGCCCGCGACCTCCACCACGCCGTTGACCGGGGCGCCGACCGCGGTGCGGCCGACGGCCGCGGCCACGTCGTCGGAGTAGATGGGCTGGATCTTGGCAGAGGACAGACGCACGGTGTCGCCCTCGGTCGAGATGTCCGCGATCCCCCTGACGAACTCGAAGAACTGGGTGGCGTGGACGATGGAGTAGGGCATGCCGGACTCCTTGATCAGGTCTTCCTGGGCCTGCTTGGCCCGGAAGTACCCGCTCTCCAGGAGACGGTCGGTGCCGACCACGGACAGCGCCACGTGGTGCGTCACGCCGGCCTCGGCCTCCGCCTTGAGGAGGTTGGCCGTGGAGGTGCGGAAGAAGTTCATGACGGCCTCGTCCTCCCACGAGGGGGAGTTGGACACGTCGACCACGACCGACGCGCCCTTCAGGACCTCGGCCAGACCCTCGCCCGTCAGAGTGTTGACGCCGGTGTTGGGTGCGGCCGCGACCGCCTCGTGCCCGTGCTCATTGAGCTTTCCGACCAGCTTTGAGCCGATGAGCCCGGTTCCACCGATCACTACGACCTTCATAACGGCTTCCTCTCGGAGGGTTTCAATCCATCTGCACTAGAAGAGACCGGACAGCGGCGCTACTTGTGACAGGGGGCTCGCATGAATCGGGAAGATCTCCCCTCGTGGAGTGCCCGAGGTCATTCGACAAGCTTTCCATCCGTGGAGACCTCCTGCATCAGAGAGGAAATCTCGTCCGGGACGGCCGGAATGCTCTCGCGGGTGATTCCCGTCTCCGGGGACCACACGAGATTGACCTGCAGAGCGGGATCCAGGTCCGGGTAGTCGCTTCGGTTGTGACAGCCACGCGTCTCGCGACGCTCCAGTGCTGCTTCGAGGGTGGCCCGGGCTGCCAGGGCGGCGGACTTGAGATCGAAGGCGTGCGCGAGGTCCTGATAGCCGGCGATGTCCGGGTGGATGCCCACGCCCTCCATCCTCTTCTCGATCACCTTGAGTTCCGCCAGCCCGGCGCGCAGGCCCTCTTCGTCGCGTACGACTCCCGCATGCTCGGTCATGGTGTTGCGGATGGCGCGCTGCAGGGCGCGGACGTTCTCCGGTCCGTCGGCTGCGAGAAGATCGTCGATCTCCGCGCGGGCCTGCGCGATGGCCGACGCCGACCGAGGGTGCGCGGTCAGGGACTGCGAGTAGGCGGCGGCCGCCTGGCCTGTGATGCGGCCGAAGACCAGCAGCTCGATGAGACTGTTCCCACCGAGGCGGTTGGCGCCGTGCAACCCGCTCGACGCCTCACCGATGGCGTAGAGGCCACGCACGTCAGTGCTGTGGTCCTCGGGGCGCACCCACACCCCGCCCATCGAGTAGTGGGCAGTGGGCGCGATCTCGATCGGCTCGCGGGTGATGTCCAGCATCTGCAGGTCCAGCAGAGTCTGGTAGACACGGGGCAGCCGCGTCATGATCGTCTGCCGCGGCAGGTGCGAGACGTCGAGCCACACGCCTCCCTTCGAGGTTCCCCGCCCTTCCTTGATCTCCGTGTAGGAGGCCAGGGCCACGCGGTCGCGGGTGGACAGTTCCATTCGCTCAGGGTCGTAGCGGGCCATGAACCGTTCCCCGAGCGCGTTGCGCAGGATCCCGCCCTCACCGCGGGCGGCCTCGCTGACCAGGGTGCCGGCCGCGTTCTCCGGCTCGATGATCCCCGAAGGATGGAACTGCACCAGCTCGGGGTCGCGCAGACGGGCTCCGGCCTCCACGGCAAGGCGGAAGGAGTCACCCGTGTTCTCGTCACGCCGGGAGGACGTGCGCCGCCAGATACGGGTGTGGCCGCCCGCGGCAAGAATGACGGCGTCGGCGTGGATCAGGTAACGCTTTCCGTTCGTGAGGTCGAAGCCGTAGGCACCGAAGACGGCGCCGTCGTGCACCAGGAGCCGGGTGATGTAGACGCCGTCGAGCACGGGGATGTCGAGCTGCTCCGCGCGCCTGATGAGCGTGCGCTGGATCTCCAGACCGGTGTAGTCGCCGGCGAAGGCGGTCCGCCGGAACTTGTGTGCGCCGAAGAAGCGCTGGGAGATCCGGCCGTCCTCTTCCCTGGCGAAGGCCATTCCGTAGCGTTCCAGGTCGTCGATGCCTCGGGCGGCGCCCTGGGTGACGATCTGGGCGGTGCGGGGGTCGGCGAGCAGATAACTCTCCTTGAGAGTGTCGGCTGCGTGCTGCTGCCAGCTGTCCTCGGGATCCATGGTGGCCAGGGCCGCGTTGATTCCTCCAGCGGCAAGCGCCGTATGGGCGTCCTCCTTGGGACGCTTGCCGACCGCAAGGACGTCGACACCGGCCTCGGCCAGTTCGATCGCCGCTCGCAGCCCCGCACCACCGGTGCCGATCACCAGCACCATGGTGGAAAGACGTTGTTCGCTGATAGCCACTGTCTGCTCCGATCGCCTGGGTTGTCATTCACCACGACCAGGCCGCGCCGGGATCTGTGACACCCTTCCGTGCCCACTCCCGCCCGCGCCGGGGCGTCACGGCAGGATGCGGTCCAGGGGCACGTCCGGGTCGGAGAGGAGCGCGTCGTCGATGTCCGACCCGGAGGTGATGAGGGACCGGATCGGGGCCATGACGTCCCACACGTTGACACTCATGCCTGCCAGTACGCGGCTCCCCGCCATCCAGAACGCGATGAAGCGTCGCTCGGACGGCTCACCGCGGAAGACGACGCGGTCGTAGCCGCCTGGTTCCGTGTAACCCGTGTACTCCATTCCGAGGTCGTACTGGTCCGTGTAGAAGTACGGCAGCCGGTCGTAGACAGCGTCCTTGCCGAGCATGCTGAGCGCCGCCACATCCGGCTGATGCAGGGCATTGGCCCAGTGCTCGACCCGGAGGTGGCGGCCGAGCAGCGGGTGGTAGGCGTTGGCGACATCGCCTGCGGCGTAGATGTCGGCTCCTGAAGTCTGCAGATGCTCGTCGGTGACGATGCCGTTCTGCACGTCCAGGCCTGCCTCCTGGGCGAGTTGGACATTGGGGGTGATGCCGACGCCCACGACCACGGCGTCCGCGGCCAGGTGCCTGCCGTCAGCGAGCAGCACCCCGTCCACCCGGCCGTCTGTTCCGGTGAGGGACTCCACCTGCACATGAGGCAGCAGACTGACACCGTGATCAGTGTGGAGGGCAGCGAACACTTCAGCCGCTTCGCGCCCCAGCACCTTCAGCAGGGGAAGCTCCGAGTGCTCGAGCACCGTTACCTCGGCGCCGGCCGTCCGAGCTGCCGCGGCGGTTTCCAGACCGATCCATCCGGCACCGATCACGACGATCTTCGCCCCCGCCGTGAAGGCGGACTTGAGCCGTTCGCTGTCTCCCACACGACGCAGATACAGAACGTTGTCGAGATCCGCTCCCGGGACGGACAGACGACGTGGTGTCGAGCCAGTGGCCAGGAGCAGCTTGGTGTAGGAGACCTGACGGCCGTCGTCGAGTTCCACCGTCCGTGCCCGCCGGTCGACCGCGCGCGCACGCGTGTCCAGCAGCAGGTCGACATCGTGCTCCCGGTACCAGTCATCGGGATGCACGAAGATCGAATCGCGCTCCTCCTTGCCCAGCAGGTAACCCTTGGACAGCGGCGGCCGAATGTACGGCTTCTCACGCTCGTCGCCGATGATGACGAGCGGGCCGCTGTGGCCGTGTTCCCGCAGTGCCTCGGCCGCCTTGCCCGCGGCCAGACCACCACCGACGATCACGAAAGTATTCACAGGGTTCCTCATCTCGGATGTCGCATGCCGCGGGTGAAGGGGGGAGGGACACCCCTCAGACCGCGTGGCCCCTCGTCCTGTGACATCCCCGGCGGTGGCTCGGCGTGCATCAGTTGTTCGGTGAAGCCACGTAAGGAGCCAGTTCGGCCGGATTCACTAACCACATGATGCGTTCGATGCCTCGTGCCGACACATTCACGGACAGCAGAGCCACCGACTTTCCCCTCGGCGGAGAAAAGAACGGCCGGCCTGCCGTTGGCCTCGACCCGGCGAACGTCGTGAGAACATCCTCCAGCGCCGCCAGACTGCCGGTCTGCGCCGCGGCGAGGAACACCTCCAGCAGTCGCCGGTGAGCGTCCGGGCTGACCGGCTCCCGGCGTTCCGCTGACAGATGCTTCCGGGCGCGGCTCACCAACTGGCGTGTATTGGTTTCACTGGTCTCCAGGATGTCCGCGATCTGCTGGTACGGGTAGTCGAAGGCTTCCCTGAGAACGTAGGCAGCCCGTTCCACGGGGTTCAGCTTCTCCAGGAGCAGGAGAACCGCCAGGTCGACTGCCTCGGCTCGCTCCGCGCCCACCTGCGGATCCATGCCGGTGTCGACCGGCTCGGGAAGCCAGGGCCCGATGTAGGACTCATGCCGCATTCTGGCGGACTGGGCGAAGTTGATCGCCAGCCGAGCGGTGACCGTGGCCAGGAACGCCACCGGCTCGCGGATGTCGGCGCGATCGGTGTTCTGCCACCGCAACCACGCCTCCTGGACGATGTCCTCGGTTTCCACAGCACTGCCGAGCACCCGGTACGCGATGCCGAAGAGCTGGGGACGCGCTGCCATGAACTCCCTCGTTGCCTCGTCGAGGGCGCCTCCATCGTCCCTGGCGCGCATGGATGTCCTCCAGTTCTGGAGGACATCCATGCTACAAGCGGTCACAGCAGGGCGCGCGTCGTCATGTGCGGGCTGCCCCGCCTCTGCTCCGAGCGGGCACATCCGCTCGGGACGCCTGGCGTGCTCACCCCTGCCAGCCGTAGCGATCGCGCGCTTGGACCACCATCGCCGGGTGGACTGCGCCGGCCCGCGCCAACTGGTCCAGGGCGGCAACCACGATCGACTCGGCGTCCACTCGGAAATAGCGGCGTACGGCATCGCGGGTGTCCGACAGCCCGAAGCCGTCCGTTCCCAGCGACGAGTAGTCCTGCTCGACCCACTGGCTGATCTGATCGGGCACCTGCCGCATCCAGTCGCTGACCGCCAGGACCGGCCCATCGGCTCCCGACAGCGCGCGGGTCACATACGGGACACACTCCTCACCCCGCAGCCGTGCCCGGTCGGCATTCAACGCATCGCGGCGCAACTCCGTCCAGGACGTCACTGACCAGACGTCAGCCTGGACACCCCATTGGGACATGAGAAGTTCCTGGGCTTCCAGCGCCCAGTGGATGGCCGTGCCGGAGGCCAGCAACTGGATCCGTGGTCCTGCCTCGCCGGGCTCCGCCTGCCGGAACCGGTATATGCCCCGCAGGATCCCTTCCTCGACCGATGGCCCGGTGGGCATGGCCGGCTGCTGTTTGGGCTCGTTGTAGACCGTCAGGTAATAGAAGATGTCCTCGGACCGGTCGCCGTACATCCGGCGCAGGCCTTCCCTGACGATCACCGCGATCTCGTACGCGAAGGCCGGGTCGTAGCTGACGGCGGCCGGATTCGTGGATGCGAGCAGGTGGGAGTGCCCGTCGGCGTGCTGCAGTCCCTCGCCGGTCATCGTCGTACGGCCGGCCGTCGCCCCGACGACGAAGCCACGGCCCAACTGGTCGGCCAGGGCCCAGAACTGGTCGCCCGTGCGCTGGAACCCAAACATGGCATAGAAGATGTAGAAGGGGATCATGGGTTCGCCGTGTGTGGCATACGCCGTCGCCGCAGCGGTGAACTCGGCCAGTGACCCGGCTTCGGTGATGCCCTCGTCGATGAGCTGGCCGTCCTTGGCCTCCCTGTAGCGCAGTAGCTGATCGACATCGACCGGCTCGTAGGTCTGACCGTCCGGCGAGTAGATCCCGGCGGTCGGGAACAGGGATTCCATACCGAATGTACGTGCCTCATCGGGGATGATGGGCACCCAGCGCCGCCCCGTCTCCTCGACGCGCATCAGGTCCTTGACCAGCCGGACCAGCGCCATGGTGGTGGCCACCTCCTGTTTGCCGAAGCCCTTCTGGAGGGCTTCGAAGGGGCCGGACGGCGGCTGCTGCAGCGGCTTGGCCACCACCCTCCGTACGGGAACGGGGCCGGCCAGAGCCGAGCGCCGGTCACGCAGGTACTGCACCTCTTCAGAGTCTTCACCCGGGTGCCAGAACGGCACCACGTCCCCGCTCAGCGCGCTGTCCGGGATGGGCAGTTCCAGCGCATCGCGCATCTGACGGAACTGGGCCGTGGTCAGCTTCTTCATCTGATGGTTGGCGTTGCGGGACTCGAAGTCCGGACCCAGCGTGTGACCCTTCACCGTCTGAGCGAGGACGACGGTGGGCCCGCCCCTGTGCTCGACCGCGGCCCTGTAGGCGGCGTAGACCTTGAGCGGTTCATGTCCGCCCCGGGAGTTCTCGAACAGGTCGGTGAGCTGCGCGTCACTCAGACCTGCGGCAAGGCCGGACAGCGCATCGCCGGTGAAGAAATGCTTGCGTATGTAGGCGGCGTCCCGGGCGGCGTACGTCTGGAGCTGGGCATCGGGTACCTCGCCGAGGCGGCGGACGAGGGAGCCGTCGGTGTCCTGCTGCAGCACCGGGTCCCAGGCCTCGCCCCAGAGAGTCTTCACCACGTTCCAGCCGGCGCCGCGGAACCGGGCCTCGAGCTCCTGCACGATCTTGGAATTCGACCGCACCGGACCGTCCAGCCGCTGCAGGTTGCAGTTGACGACGAAGGTGAGGTTGTCGAGGCGCTCACGGGCGGCAAGTTCCAGCGCAGCCGTCGACTCGGGCTCGTCCACTTCCCCGTCCCCCAGGAAGGCCCATACATGCGACCCGGACGTGTCCTTGATGCCCCTGTTGTGCAGATAGCGGTTGAACCTGGCCTGGTATATGGCGGCAAGAGGGCCGAGCCCCATCGAGACGGTCGGAAACTCCCACAGCCACGGCAGACGCCGGGGGTGCGGGTAGGACGGCAGGCCGTGACCGTCGGCCTCCCGCCGGAAGCCGTCCAGCTGCTCCTCGCGCAGTCGCCCCTCCAGGAACACCCGCGCGTAGATGCCGGGCGAGGCATGCCCCTGCAGGTACAGCTGGTCCCCGGAACCGTCCCCGTCCTTGCCCTTGAAGAAGTGGTTGAACCCGATCTCATAGAGCCATGCCGCCGAAGCGTAGGTCGAGATATGACCGCCGAGACCCAGGCGGGAACCGCGGGTGACCATCGCGGCCGCGTTCCACCTGTTCAGCGCGGTGATACGGGACTCCATGGCGACGTCGCCCGGGAAGACCGGCTGGGAGGACGCCGGGATCGTGTTGATGTAGTCCGAGGACAGAAGCCCCGGGAGGGCCACTCCCGACCTGGCTGCGTACTCGTGCACGCGCCGCAGCAAGTACACGGCGCGTTCGGGCCCGGCATGCCTGATGACACCGTCGAGTGATGCCTGCCACTCCCTCGTTTCCTCGGCGTCACGGTCGGGAAGCTGGTCGAGCTCACTCGTCGAGGAGGACTCTGCGGGCCGGGTCGGATCACTCATTGCGGCCTTCCTGTCAGGACGTGGGGAGAAGAGGGCAGACGGTGTCGCGGGCACGAACGTGCCTTTGGCGGCCGTCGGGAAGAGGCGAGCGAAATCAGCCCCGTGCACTACATGAGACAGACCTGGCACCGCTGTTGTGACACTGAGCGGAAAAGTGTCACGAAGCGCCCACCTCGAGCGAGCTCCCGAACTACGACACCTGTCACAGAAGCACGGCGTACTCGGTCTTCACTTCGAGGCGGCCGCGTGAGCCGTCTGAAGTGCACGGACGCCGTTACCGTCGAGTGAGAGGTGTTGGTACACCACCATCGCCACCGGCGGCGGCTCACGGTCATCTGCCTGCCTGTCGGGGCAACAACCACAGAGGTGCAACACAGTGTCAAGCAAGGACTCAGCGGGCGAGACGAACGACAAGCCGGGTTACGGGGCGTGGAAGACCGCGGTGACGATGCTGCAGGACGCCAAGCCGCCCATGTCCCCGAGGGTGCCTCGGCCATGACCATCCTGGTCGAGTGGCCGCCTGGTGACCCTGGCACTCCTCCGCACCGCCACTCGGGCCCGGCGTTCGGGTACGTGCTCGAGGGTGAGGTGCGCTTTGAGCTGGAGGGTGAGCCGGAACGCGTGGTCAAGGCCGGTGAGACGTTCTGGGAGCCGGGCGGCGACGTGATCCACTACCGGATCCCCGCGGCTGCCCAGCAGCTCAGGCGAGTTCGAGTCCCCCGTCGATCGTCAGCACTTGACCGGTGATGTGTGCGCCCAGGGGATCGGCGATGCGCAGGATCCAGTCCGCGACGTCCTTCGGGTCGCCGAGACGGCCCGTCGGGATGCGGTCACGTTCATCGGCGCGCAGCTCGTCGATGGCGTCCTGGGGCAGACCCGCCGCGGCCAGGACATCCGTCTCGGTGGGGCCGGGGGCGATCGCGTTCACCCGCACCCCTTCCGACGCGAGCTCCAGCGCCCAGCTGCGCGTCAGTTGCTCCAAGGCGCTCTTGGTCGCGGCGTAGTGGGCTGCTCCGGCCAAGGGGCGATGACCGTAGGTGCTCGAGACGTTGACGATGGAGCCCGACGAGTCGCGCAGGTGCGGCAGGGCCGCATGGGCGAGCATGCTCGGCGCCGTCACGTTGAGGTCGAACAGGCCGGCAATCACTGCTCGGTCCGTCTCTGCCAGAGGCATCACGGCAGTGATGCCGGCGTTGTTCACGAGCAGGTCGAGTCGGCCCCACCCTTCCACGGCGGTGGCAACGACCTTGTCCGCAGCGCCCTCCTCGCAGATGTCGAGCGGCAGGACCGCGATGTTGGAGTGCGCGCGAGCGGTCTCCTCCAGGGCCTCCTTCCGGCGACCCACGCCGAGGACGCGTGCACCCGATTCGGCCAGAGCGATCGCAGTGGCACGACCGATGCCCGATCCTGCTCCTGTGACGATTGCGACACGGTCTGCGAAGTGCAGGGGTGGAGAGCTGGGCATTGCTTTCCCTCGTTCGATGTTCGTAGGACGTAGGACGTAGGACGTAGGACGTAGAACAACGTATCAGGTGTCTGCGTGTGGCATGGTGTGGAATGATGTGAAAGGTGTTACGGGAGCTGGTGGGACCGGTTGACGCCGGTCAGTCGAACTGGCCGGGCTGGTAGTCCCCGGCAGGCTGCTGGCCGATGACGTTGATGCGGTTGTAGGCGTTGATGATGGCGATGAGGGAGATCAGGGCGACCAGCTGCTCCTCGTCGAATCCGGCGCCACCTTGCCGGCCGAGCTGATGTGCTTCAGGACCTTCGCGGTGAGGGGGTTGCCGACGCAGTCGAGGCGCGATTCCACAGTGATCTCCTGGCCATGGTGCGGATACACACAACTGACCGGGATGGCCGGGCGAAATATGAAAGGAAGTCCGGTGTGGCGTGGTCCCACCTGCGGCGCAGCGCGTTCCCCTCCAAGAGCCCGACGTTCGTAAGGTGGCGAACAATGGGTAACCTGGCCCCCATGCCGGCCCCGTCGTCACCACCTTCCCAGAGCGAGATCATCTTGCCGCGCCTGCTTGGCGCACTCAGTGACCCGACGCGGCTGGGCATCGTCCGAGTGTTGTCCGACGGCGCCGAACGCGGGTGGGGGCAGTTGCGTGCCCCTGTGGCCAAGTCCACCCTGAGCCATCACCTCAAGGTGCTGCGTGAGGCGGGCGTCACGGAGACTCGCCAGGAAGGCACCCGTTGCTTCGTGACCCTGCGCCGCGAAAGCCTCGAGGCGCGCTTCCCCGGACTGCTGCCTGCCCTGCTGTCCGCAGTCATCGCCGACGGCGTCGGTGAACACGTGACAGAAAGCAACGAGGAGAAGTGACTAGCTACCGAGGGCGGACAGGAGCTGGAGGCTTGCGTGGCTCTCTGTGCCCGGTACCGCAGTGAACACCAGGAGCCGTTGTGACTGGGCGGGGTCGACCAGCGTCTGGCAGTGCAGCTCCAGGGCCCCGAGCTTCGGGTGCTGGAAGCGTTTGGGCGCGCAGTACGGTCCGAGTACCGGGTGCTCACGCCAGAGCGCGGCGAAATCGGGGCTGGCCGCCTGCAGTGCATCGACGAGGTCGGCGGTGCGCGAGTCACTGCCGTCCCGCACATACGCGCCGTAGAGATCCGCTACCAGCAGGCGGCTCTGTACGGGGCGGTCGCGCTCGGGAACCATCAGCCGGGCGGCGGGATCGGTGAACCACCGATAGTGCAGACTGCGGGCCCGTCCGGTGAAAGCGGTCTCGTCACCCAGCAGTGCGACCGCCATGCGCGTCTGTTTCAGCGTCTCACCCAGGTGGTTGACCACCTGCGCGGGAGTGTCTTCGAGCCGGTCGAGGATGCGCATCATCCCCGGGTTGATGTGATCGCCCTGTCGGACCCTTTGGGGAACGGCGTGGCCGGCGAGCTGAAACAGATGATCCCGTTCCTCGAGAGACAGATGCAGACCGCGGGCTATGGCGGCAAGCATCTGTTCCGAGGGATTGGGCCCTCGTGGTTGTTCGATCCTCGTGTAGTAGTCGACCGACATGTCGCACAGCGCCGCGACTTCCTCCCTGCGCAGCCCACCGGTCCGCCGACGCCGCCCACGGGGGAGTCCGACATCCTCTGGCTGCAGGGCCTCACGCCGTGCTCTGAGGAAGGCCGCCAACTCGGCTCTGTCCACTGTTGCTTGTCCTGTTCGTTCAAAGAGAATCTTTCGGCCCGGGGTGTTGTGCGCACTCAGTTCAGCGCTGAGCGCACTATCTGACGCACCGTCGGGGTGCGGTCCAACTCCGCCCTGATGTCGGCAAGACTCTGGGCGGCCAGCGCCTGGCGCCACGCCTGTTCCGCCCGGCGCATGGCCGCGTTGACAGCACATGCACCTGTCGGCGGCGGTGACAGCTCGCCGATCCTGCCGCAGCAACGGATCTCTGTGCACTGAAAGAGCTGGGTGCCTCCCTCGATGGCCTCCACCACATCCAGGAGGGTGATGGCCTCAAGGGGCCTGGCCAGCCGAAAACCTCCGCGCGGCCCGGGCACGGAGACCACGAGCCCGGCCCGGGCGAGCAGCTGCAGTTGCTTGTTGAGGTAGGAGGCCGAGAGGCCGTGAGCCTCGGCAAGCTGGCCGCTCCCCACCGGGCCGCCGCCGATCATGTCCAGGTTGAGCAGCGTGTGCAGAGCCCACTCGACACCTTTAGCCATTCGCATATTACGGACATTACATGTCCAGGATCGGACCGGGTAACCGGCCCCGATGCGGCTCCTCTCCCGTCCTGCCCGGAGCGGCACCGCGAAGAAATCTTGACACTCAATATCCAGGATATGTAGTGTCCAGAATAAGTGGTGCGGGCCCCGCGGGAGGCCACCGCAGCAGGGCGGCCCCTGCTCACGGAGCACCGGCTCATCGCTTCGGCTTCGAAAACGGAGAAGTTCATGAAGGACGTCCTGATCATCGGTGGCGGCTTCGCCGGCGTGTGGAGCGCGGCAGGAGTGGTTCGCGCCGCACGTGAGGCAGGCAGCGCCGGTGACGAACTACGGGTGACGCTCGTCAGCGGCGGCGATGACCTGGTCATCCGCCCCCGCCTGTACGAGGACGCCCCGGAAGGCATGCGGGTCGCACTGGACCGCGTCCTCGGCCCGATCGGCGTACGCCGCATAACGGCGACCGTCACGGGAATCGACACCGAGGCGCACACCGTACGTGCCGTCGGGCGCACCGGTGAGGAACTGGACCTGACCTACGACAAGTTGGTGCTGGCCGCCGGCAGCCAGCTCGTGCGCCCCGACTTCCCCGGCTCGCAGGAAGTCTTCGACGTGGACACGCTCCCCGCGGCGGCCGCACTCGACAACCACCTGCGGCGGCTGCCCGAGCAGGCCCCGTCCCAGGGCCGCTACACCGCCGTCGTGGTCGGTGCCGGCTTCGCCGGCCTGGAGATCGCCACCGCGCTGGGTGAACGACTCCGCGCGATCGCCGACGGCCAGGGCGCAGCCGAAGACGTCCGGGTCCTTCTCGTCGACCGCGCCGACGTCGTCGGCCCGGAACTCGGCCCGGGCCCGCGCCCGACCATCAACGACGCGATCGACGAGCTGAAGATCGAACGACGCCTGGGAGTCACCGTGGCATCCGCGACCCACCAGGACGTCACCCTCTCGGACGGTGAAGTGATTCCCGCGGCAACCGTCGTATGGACGGCCGGCATGGCCGCAAGCCCCCTCACGGTCCACATCCCGGGCGAACGCGACAGGCTGGGACGGCTGAGCGTGGACGCACACCTCCAGGTGATCGGAGTGCCTGACGTGTACGCAGCCGGCGACACCGCACTCGCCCCCGCAGAAGACGGGCACACCACGACACAGTCCTGCCAGCACGCCCTGCCGATGGGGAAGTTCGCCGGTCACAACGTGGCAGCCGAACTTCTGGGCAACCCCCTGCTGCCCTTCACCCCTGACCCCTACGTCACCTGCCTGGATCTCGGCCCCGCCGGCGCCGTCTTCACGGAGGGCTGGGACCGCAAGGTCGCGCTGACCGGGCAGGAAGCGAAGACTCTCAAGCAGAACATCAACGCCCTCTGGATCTACCCGCCGGTGGATGACCCGGAGCAGATCCTCGCCCAGGCGGGCCGCTTCTCCAACGGCTGACAGCGGGCCGCAGCCCGACAGTCCGGCCGGCCTCGCACTGCCGGACGACGACCACCACCGAACCGCCCGGTGTGCAGGGGCTCTTCCCCCTTGCGCTCCGGGCGGTTCTCATCCGGCGCCTGTCGGTGGCTGCGGCGGCGTGTCCGACCGGGCGGCCGTGACCTGGCGGGCACCTTCTGCCCCCAGCCCTGGGTGACCGCCGACGGTCGGCGGACCCGCCTCGACGACGCACTCGGGGACTCCCTCGCCGTCCTGGCCGGCGCGCCCCTTCCGCCCTCGGTGCGGGCCGTGGCGGAGGGCATCGGCGCACGGGCCGTCGCCACGGACAGCCTCGGCGACGACGGCACGCTCGCCGCGTGGCTGCGTGACGGCCGGGCGGACGCCGTGCTGCTGCGCCCCGACCGCATCGTCCTGGACACCGTCCCGGCCGGCGCCGCTTGCTTCACGGACATCGCCCCCTGGGCCCCGCTGCTGTGCACGGCCCGCCGTCCCGTCCCGGACGAACAGGCCGGCGAGGCCTGCCTGACGCAGCCGGCCTACGGCTCCTCCACGCGCAGCTGCTCGATGGCTTCGAGGACGCCCTTGCGGTGGGCATGTGTGCGCTCGTAGCCCTCGATCACCGTCAGATCCAGCTGGGAGAGTGTGCCCAGCCGCTGCTGGATCTGCTCGGTGCTGAGCTGGCTGAACCCGGGAATCGGCAGGTCCTCCTCCCGCTTGACCGATCCCAGGACCTCTTCGGCAATGGGGCTGGGCTCGGCCATCTCCCGCCCCGCACCCCAGGGCCGTCGGCCACTGCGCTGGGCGACGTACAGCGCCTGGTCGAAAGCGGTCCGCATCGTATGGGCCGCCGTGTCGGCCAGAGCGGCGATGCGGTTCTCGCCCGGGCCCGAGCCGTTGGTGGACGCCGCCACGGCGCGGGCGTGCTCGGCGAGGCTTGCCTCCAGTTCCTGCAGCAGTTCCTCGTCCTGGCGGCGCAGCGAGCCGAGCAGCTCGGCGGTGGACCGGGCGTCCACTTGTTCGGCGAGGACCTCCCCGGCCCGGCACGCCGCGAGCGCCCGCGCCGCTACCGCGTACTCGTCCTCCGCGTTCCTCAGCAGCCGCCGCGCATCGGCCGGGCCCCCGCCGGGCAGCAACCCCCGCACGATCGACGCCCCGATCGTCAGCGGCAGCATCACCGCGCGCACCGCGCCCCGCGAGACGGACCGGCTCAGACCGACCGCGGTGCCCATCAACCCCCTGGGCTGCAGATCGCGTACCTGGCGTTGAATGCGCTGGAGGCTGTAGTGGACCTCGACGCTCTGGCGTTCGAGCATCTCCCGGTGCGGGCCCGGCGGCGTGACGGTCACATCCGCCCGGAACCGGTCCAGTACTGCGGCATGCGCCTGGCGCGTATCCTCCAGCGCCGGTACAAGTTCCTCCGTTACCACTGCCATGCCGGGCTCCTGAGTGAGGAAGGGGCGGCAGTCCGCCGCACACGGGAAGCGGCTGCCCTCAGCGCCCCACGGCCGGGCAACCGGCACCATCCTGCGGGACCCACGTCAAGATCGCCTGTCGAGGCGGGACCGGTCATGCGCGTACCGATTCCGTCCTCGGGTACCCGGGCATCACAGGAGCCCAACGAGCATCACGTTGGGAGGCAGCGGATGATCTCCGACTTGGTGTTGGTGCCCGCAGGCGAGGCGCCGCTCGCAGGCGATCTGGTCGTCCCCGGCCCGGTACGGTCGGTGGTGGTCATCGCCGAGGGCGGCAGCAGCTCCCGGGGCAGTACACGCGACCGTGCGCTCGCCGACGCGTTTCACCGGGCAGGCATGGGCACGCTCCTCCTCGATCTCCTCACCGAACTGGAGAAGCGGGAGGACGCGCGCTCGGCCCGGCATCGCTTCGACGTCCAGTTCCTGGCCCGGCGGCTGGTGGCTGCCATCGACTGGCTGGAGCAGCGGCCGGAGACCGTCGACGTCCCGGTCGGTCTGTTCGGCGCCGATACGGCCGCGTCGGCGGCTCTGCTGGCAGCTGCGGAGCGGCCCCGACGAGTCCTGGCCGTGGTCACCCGAGGTGGGCGTCCGGACCTGCCGTACGAGGCGCTGCAGCGCGTCCGGGCCTCGGTGCTGTTCCTCGTCGGCGGCGAGGACGAGACCGATCTGGGGCTCAACCAGGAAGCGGCGGGAATGCTCAGCGCGCCCAGCGAGATCCGTGTCGTGCGCGGCGCAACCCATCTGTTCCATGAGCCCGGGACCCTTGAGGAGGTAGTCACTGCGGCTCGGCACTGGTTCGTCTCCCATTTGGAGAACGGACGTCGTTCAGCCTGATTCCAGTGCCACGCCCGGCCGTGCGGCATGGTCGAGCCGCACGGCCGGGCGGGTGATTCCGGTGATCTTGTTGTGGGGTGGGCCTAACCGGCCAGGGTGGGGACGTAAGGGGACAGGGCCGGAGCGAGTTGCACTCCGGGGGCCAGGCCGAGGGCGGTGAGCGCGTCGGGCAGGCCGTGTCCGAGGCGGGATGCCTCCAGGGTGCCCGGGGCGGCCAGTGGGCGGCAGCTGGCGGCGATGATCTCGAACAGGCGCCGCACCCGGCCAGGTCCGCGGGGCAGCAGTTGGCCGTGGAAGTCCTCGTGGTGGGCGAGAACGAGGGCGGCGAGACCGACGACGTGGGCCGAGGCCGTGCCGGTGCCGTCGAGGGCCGTGTATCCGCCCTGCGGCGAGCATGACAGGACGGCCACACCGGGTGCGGCCGCGTCGACCCCGGGTCCGTGGCAGCTGAACGGCGCGGCGAACAATCCGTCCGGCGTCAACTGGGGGCCCACATGGGTGGCTTGGGAGGTGTCCGGCGGGAAGGTCCCGAAGGCTCCGAGCGCACCCACGGTGAACACGGTGGGCAGTGAGCCGGGGAAGCAGACCGGTCCGCCCGAGTCGCCCGCCGGGGCGACGCAGGCGATGCCCACCGCGTTGGCGTCGGCCAGTTTGCGTGAGACGAGCGCCGACGCGTACGGCGTTGCCACGGCGATGTGCGCGACGTCGACCTCGCGTTCGATGCAGTGGTCGAGAGCGGCGATCAGGTCACTGAAGCAGCCGCCGGGCAGCACCTGACAGACCTCGATCTCGGCATCGACCGCGGTACCGATGACGCCCTTGCCGGTGTCCGCCCCGGCGATGACGCCGGCCGCATGGGTACCGGTGCCCGCCGTGTCGTGGGCCCAGCCCTCCTCGGTTCCGCGGACGAGATCGATCCCGGTGCGCACCCGCTGCTTCAGATCGGGATGCTCGGCGGCGACGCCCGACCCGATGACCCCGACCTTGATCCCGAAAGCGCGGAACGTGGGAGGCAGCCGGTCCACCCGCATGGCCTGCTGGCCCCAGCCGTACTGTTGCCTGTCCTCCAGCCCTGGGTACACCTTGGCCAGCGGTGTGAGGGTGACCAGGTTCTCCCCGGTCACCGACAGGTCCGGACGACTGATCCAGCGGTCGGTGTAGCCGCCCACGGGCCGGACGTACAGCGCCTGGACGGACTGCACCGTCTCCGTGGGCAGCGTGACGGTGACCGTACCGTCGGACCCGGTGACACCCTGGCCGGGCCATGACGACCCGATCAGGAACACGCCCGCGCCGGTCAGCGGTTCTCCGTCCGGGCCGCAGATGCGCAGCGAGATCTCCACCGGTTGTTCCAGCGGCATGACCAGTCCTGGATCACGCAGCGCGATCCCCACGGCCGGCGCGGCGGCGGGTACGGCTGCGGACAGCGGCAGGTCCGGCTCGATGTGTACGTGCAGCGTCCGCATCGCCGGCAGCTGAGCCCCGGGTGCCTCGACGACCGCGATCTCCGGGCAGGCGGGGGGCAGCCCGGCCGATCGCAGCTTCTCCGACGGCCGGAGTCTGCGGGTCACCTTGACGTCGGGCATGCGCCCCAACTGGTCACACACCGCATCCATACTGAGTTCGGGCACTCCCGGTGGGAGCAGTTGCTGCGGCAGCGGTGTCACCATGTACCGCTCCCGGCGCGGCTGTACGGGGAGGGACTGCGCGCCTTTCCCGGCCGGCTCCGTCTGCTTGCCCTCCGGTCCTTCTCCAGCAGCCCCCGCACCACCCCCTGGCCCGCTGGCCCCGCTGTTTCCGGGCCTTTCCTTGACCATCACGTCCACCTTCACCACGCTTACGTCGTAACTCGTGCTCCTGATTCGGCCATTGGGGCAGCTCCCGCTTCCACGTGACCGCTTCCACGGTGACGCGGTGCGCCCGGAACCAGTCCGGGCACACCGCGTGCGCTGCCCAGGTGTCAGCTCATACCGAACGGCTGACCCATCTGGCCGAAGCCGAAGCCGGGCTGCTGCTGGTACTGCGGGTACTGCTGGCCGAACCCACCGCCCCACTGCTGGCCCTGCTGGCCCTGCATGCCCTGCTGAGCCTGCATGCCCGGCTGGCTCTGCTGGAGCAGGCTCACGATCGCGTTCGGCAGCGCCTGCTGCACGGACTGCTCCACGGCGTGGCGGATGGCCCCGGCCAGCGAGCGGTGCAGCGTGAGGGCCAGGTACGGGTGTGCCTGCTGGGCCAGGTCCGGCCGCTGCTGCAGCTGCTGCTGGATCTGCTGGATCTGCTGGAACGTCTGCTGCACCTGCTGCGCGACCTGCTGGGCCGTCTGCTGACACGCCTGCTGGATGGACTGCTGGACCACCTGGGCGATCTGCTGCGGACCGCCCAGCTGCTGACCGCCGAGCTGCTGGAGGGGTTGAGTACCGGTCATCACCGACATGAATGCTCCTTGCGGGTGCCACTGAGGGAAAGTCGACATAGGTGTTATGTCGGCTTTGTCGGAATAATCCGACGACCTGAACCTAGGGGCGTGTCGACCGGGCCGCAAGCCGAGGAGCCGGCCCGGCTGCTTCAACTCGTGCCGTCCAGCCGGAACATGAATCGATGCGGATTGGGAGGGGTGGCCGGTGCGATCCGCGACCCGACCGACTTGATTCGACGTATCTCTATGTTGACGTCTGTCGATTCAAGGTGCAGTCTTGTTTCTATGGATGTCGATCCAGTGAGGAGTGCTGCCATGACCGAGCAGACGCCCGAAGAGGTACGGGAAGCCGTCCGCGTGGGCTATGCCGCTGCCGCCGTGAAGGTGCTCGAGGGCGGTGCCGCGTCGTGCGGGCCGCGGAGCGGCGGCGACTGCTGCGGTCCGCAGGCGGTCGAGATCGACGAGGGCTTCGGGGCCGGCCGCTACGGAGCCGAGGACCGCGACGGACTCCCGGCCGAGGCGGTCGCGGCCTCCCTGGGCTGCGGCAACCCACTCGCGGTGGCGGAACTGCGCGAGGGAGAACGCGTGCTGGACCTCGGCTCCGGCGGCGGCATCGACGTGCTGCTGTCCGCGCGCCGGGTCGGGCCGCGCGGCAGGGCGTACGGGCTGGACATGACCGACGAGATGCTCGCCCTCGCCCGGGCGAACGCACAGAAGGCCCGCGCGACGAACGTGGAGTTCCTCAAGGGCACCATCGAGTCCGTGCCGCTGCCCGCGAACAGCGTCGACGTCGTCATCTCCAACTGCGTGATCAACCTGTCGGTGGACAAGCCCGCCGTCTTCGCCGAGATGTTCCGCGTTCTGGGCCCCGGCGGGCGCGTCGGCGTGACGGACGTCGTGGCCGAGGATCACCTCACCCCCGAGCAGCGCGCCGAGCGCGGCGCATACGTCGGCTGCATCGCCGGCGCCCTGTCCTTCGCCGAGTACCGGCAGGGGCTTGAGGATGCAGGGTTCACCGACGTCGAGATCACGTCGACGCATCAGGTCGCGGACGGAATGCACTCGGCGATCGTCCGTGCCGTCAAGAGTTGCCGCTATTCGCCGACGACTCGCAGGTTGTAAGTGGCTTTGAGGTCGGGAATCCAGTCGTCGAAGAAACGGATTCCGTGCGGCTCGCCGAGGTGATTCAGTTCGTCGAGGCCGACCGGCCCCTGTCGCAACCGTTCTTCGAAGTCGATGAAGAAAAGCTCGAATCCACCTGGCGTGTACAGTTCGACAATCCGCGCCGGCTCGGGCCCCGCGTTCCACATGGTGTGGGGGATTCGGCGAGGCTTCAGCACCCAGCACCCGTCTGTCGCCCTGACAACCTCGTCGTCGACCCGGACATGCATTTCCCCTTCGAGTACGTAGAGCCAGACATCGTTCTCGTGAACGTGCGGCGGGAGAAGAAGTCCGGGCTCGAACGGCTGCTCTATGATCGAGATGGCCCCGTTGGTCTCCTCGCCATAAAGCTTGATGACCACACCATCGGTGCTGTCACCCTCATCCCTGGCGATCAGCATCCTGCCCTTGATTCGTCCATGCATAGCGCACCTCGCCATTCGCGCACCGTTTCTCTTTTCATGGTCCTCCACCGGCCGCACGACCGGAAACGTCCGCAGGCACGCGCGGTGCTTTGCACCTACGGTGGTCCGAGAGGGGCCGGTGAGCCGAACCGGTCATGTGGAGGAGGCTGTGATGGAGGAGCACTTCGTCTGGGTGACGACGCGCCGCGTCCGGCCGGGCACCCTGGAGGAGTTCGAGCGGGCATGGCGCCCGCCCTCCTCCCCGCAGGGGCTGCGCCGCGCCTTCGCGTACTGGTCCGAGGACGGACAGGAGATCACCGGGGTGTCGTTCTGGGACTCCAAGGAGGCGTGCGACGCCTGGCGGGCCTCCGAGCCGGAGAAGCAGCGGCGAGAGGCCATGGCCCCCTACGTCGTCGGGGAGCGGGAAGGCTTCTACCGCGGCCGCGAACTGGCCATCCCCCAGCGGTAGTCAACAGGAACGGCCTGCGTGTCGACGCTCCGGTGGGGGAGTTCGTGCCTGTGGTGCCGGACGCCGTGGGAGCGGACCACTTCGTCCATGGCTCGGAACAGGACGAGTTCCATGGCCTCGGGCGCAGTCAGGGTGCCGCTGCCGTCGGGCGGGCGGAGCCAGCGGAGGTCTCCCCACCGGCAGTGCGGGGCAGGGGCGGCGATCCAGCCGCCTCGTGCGACATAGCGCGTGCCCTGGCCGACCCAGGTGGACACGGGGTCGGGTGGCAGAAGGAAACCGACCTGCTGTCGCCTTTCGTCCAGGAGAACAGGGCCGGGGACGAGGCGAGGAATGCCCTCGAGGCAGTCGGCGGCGCGCAGCCCGAGGCAGGCGGGGACGATCAGCACGTCCCAGAAGCGTCCGGCGGCCAGAAGGTGGACTCCGGTGCTGCCGTGCTGCCAGTCCTTCTTGCAGGCCCGGGGGTCCTGTGCGGCTGCGGCCAGCCATTCCATCGCGTTCGTCCACTGTGCCAGTGCCATGAACAAACCTCCTGCGTGGTGTCGGGCCTTGGTGCCCGGCAGACCAAAGGTTGTCTGTGTTGTCGTTGGCGCCTTGCTTCCGTAGGTGGGTGGTTCGTGTCCCTAAGTGCTACGGGGCGTACGACGGTACGGCCATATGGCTGGGGCCCTGTTCACCGGATATGGCGAGCGCCAGCGCACCGAGGGCGCAGATATATGCAGACGAGCGCCCTTGTGTGCTTCGGTGCGGCGGTTGATCACCGGGCGCGCTGCAATCCGTGCCTGTGCAGCAGGCACGCCGTGCACCGGCTCCCGTCGAGGAGCCGGTGCACGGCGTCGGTGTGTGATGGTCAGCCGTGGCGTCGAGCGCAGCGGCTCATGCCGCGAGTTCTTTGCGGATGCGGTCCAGCATGAACGCCGAGGATTCGCGGGCCCGTTCCTCCCAGGCGAAGACACAGGCCGTGGCGACGCCGTCGAAGTCCAGTTCGCGCAGGGTGCCGAAGAAGGCGTCCCAGTCCACCTCGCCCTGACCGATGTCGAGGTGCTGATGGATGCGGGCGGTGGTGCCCGGCGGGTTGAGAATGTAGCGCAGTCCGGAGGATCCCTTGTGGTTGAAGGAGTCCGCGATGTGCACGTGCTGGAGCTTGTCGCCCGCGTAGCGCATCATCGCCGCGATGTCCGCCTTCGGGTCTGCCCCGGACAGGTGAAAGGAGTGCGGGGCACAGTAGAGGTAGTTCACCCACGGCTTGTCGATGGCGCGGACCAGGTCGACCGCGGGGGAGTTCTCCTCGCAGAAGTCGTCCGGGTGCGCCTCCAGGTTGAGGGCGATGCCCTCCCGCTCGAAGACGGGCAGGAGCTCCTCCATCGAGCGCCAGAACGCCGCCTCGCTCTCGGCGGCGCGCTCGGGGCGGCCGTTGAACTCCGAGTTCATCAGCGGGCATTCGAGCTCGGTCGTGATCTCGATCATCCGCTTCCAGTAGCGGACGGCGGCCTGCCGCTCGGTCTCGTCCGGCGAGGACCACTTGTACAGGGGCAGTACGGAGGAGAGTTGCGCGCCGTGCGTGCGCAGGGAGTTCTTCAGTTGCGCGACGCGTGCGTCGTCCGCCCGGGGGCCGGAGCCGCTGGCAGTTGAGTCAACTCTAGTGCGTATTACAGCCTTTGAGTGGGCGTTATGATCACTGGATGAACCTCAAGGAATGGGCGATAGTGAACGGTGTGCACCCGCATACCGCCTATCGCTGGTTCCGTGAGGGCACTCTGCCGGTCCCCGCTGAGCGGGTCGGGCCGCGCACGATCCTGGTGAACATTGAGGCGAACTCCTCACGGTCTGTGACGGGCGGGGTGGGTTTGTACGCCCGTGTGTCGTCGCAAGATCAGAAGTCCGATCTGGAACGGCAGGTCGCCCGGTTGTCCCAGTGGGCGGCCAGGGCTGGTCATCGGGTGGTGCGGATCGAGTCCGAGATCGCCTCCGGGATGAACGGCGGGCGTACGAAGGCCAAGCGGATGCTCGCCGATCCGGACGTGACCACCGTGGTGGTGGAGCACAAGGACCGCCTCGGCCGAATGAATGTTGAGTTGATCGAGGCCGCGTTGTCTGCGACCGGGCGTCGTCTGGTCGTCCTGGATGACGGCGAAGTTGATGACGATCTCGGGCGCGACATGATCGAGATACTGACCTCGTTCTGCGCCCGCCTGTACGGCCGCCGGTCGGCGAAGAACCGTGCCCGCAAGGCGCTGGAGGCCGCCGAACATGGCTGACCTGCGCCCGATCGACACGCCGTTCGTCGCCCTCGGCCCCTCCGGTGTGGCGATACGCGACCGCCTCAAGGGCCTGACGCCCGAGGATGAGAAGGTGCTGCGCCTGGTCGGCGCGCACCTTGGATCGATCGCTTCCCGTGACCTCAAAGCGCGCTGCCGGGATGGGCTGGAGCACTCCACGGACACGTGGGCGGCCCGCAAGCGTGAGCTGACCGCCGAGTCGTCGTCCCGCTGGGCCGGGTCGATCACGAAGTCCACCCACGATCAATGGGCGCTTGCCCGGCGCGGGCAGGCAGCGCACGTCCAGTCTCTTGAGGCCGGTATCCGCACGATCGCGCATCGCCTGTCCCTGCCGGTCGGTGAGAAGGGCTCGAAGAAGACGCCCGGCGGCTACCGCTCGCACCACGAGTGGTTTCAGAAAACACGCCGCCTGCATGCACTCGAAGACCGGCTCGCCGCTGTGCGCGCCGACCGCGAGAACGGTGTCGTGCGCGTAGTGCGCGGCGGTAAGCGTCTGCTCAACACCCGCCACAACCTCGGGCAAACCCAGCTCACCGAGGCCGAGTGGCGCCAGCGGTGGGAGGCTGAGCGCTGGTTCCTCCAGGCGGACGGGGAGTCGGGGAAGCGGTACGGGAACGAGACGATCCGCGTCAGCCCCGAGGGCGAGGTGAGCATCAAGCTGCCCGCGCCGCTCGCTGAGCTGGCCAACGCCAGGCACGGCCGGTACGTCCTCGCCGCCAAGGTGTGGTTCCCGCACCGGGGCACCGAGTGGGCCGACCGCGTGGAAGCCAACCGGGCCATCGCCTACCGCATCCACTACGACACGGTGTGCGGGCGCTGGTACCTGACCGCGTCGTGGCAGATCCCGCCCGCCAAGACGATTCCGCTCCAAGCCGCGCTCGCCGACGGTGTGATCGGGGTGGACACCAACGCCGATCACCTCGCTGCATGGCGCCTGGACACCCACGGCAACCCGACCGGCCAGCCCCGCCGCTTCTCCTACGACCTGTCCGGCACCACGCAGCACCGTGACGCACAAGTACGGCATGCCCTGTCCCGGCTGCTGAATTGGGCCAAGACCTGCGGCGTCAAGGCCATCGCGGTCGAAGACCTCGACTTCCAGGCCGAGAAGACCCGCGAGAAGCACGGACGCAAGCGCCGCTTCCGCCAGTTGATCTCCGGCCTGCCCACCGGCAGGCTCCGCGGCCGGCTCACCTCGATGGCCGACCAGACCGGCATCAGCATCATCGCGGTCGACCCGGCCTACACCTCGAAGTGGGGCGTGCAGCACTGGCAGAAGCCCCTCGCCTCGAAGAACCGCACAACCACCCGTCACGATGCCGCGAGCATCGCGATCGGCAGGCGCGCCCAAGGGCACCCGATCCGGCTGGGGGTACCTCCCAGGCCCTTAAGGCACGGGGGGAGGACGGCACCGCCCCCTGCTCACCGGAGTGATGAACAGGGGCATCGGACCATCCAGGCCGACCGGTGTGCCCCTGGGCGTGAGGGAACCCGCCGCCTCGTCACGGACCGTGGCCAGGAGCCACGCGCCCGGACAGGAAGACCCCAAGGAACGCGGGCGACCAGCGCAGCCAAAACCGTTCGGGATGCGCGCAGTGCCGGGCAGTGGGTCTAAGACTCACTCCTGCTCACTGATTAGGAACGGTGCAGGAAGAACGGCATGAAGTCGTCGCGCGGTGACAACCCGATGTACTCGTAGCCGAGTTCGGCGACCGTGCGCACCATGTCGTCCATGGGAAGTGCGCGGAACATGTACGGGTCGAGGGCGATCTTCATGCCGTGCCTCCGTAGAGCGCGGGCCGGGGTTTCATGTCGACGGTGACGACCTGGCCGTCCGTCTCCAGGGAGCGCACGGCTGCGTCGGTGACGACGGTGGCGGCGTAGCCGTCCCAGGCCGACGGGCCCGTGGGCTCGGTGCCGGCCTCGACCGAGGCGATCCACTCGCGGAACTCCGTGTCGAAGGCGTCCACCAACCGGCCCTTCCAGTCCTGGGGTACGGCGGTGCTGTGCCGCCCTGTGGTACGGATGCCGACGGCGGTCCTCGCGGGCAACGACCGTTGCGCGATGGGCCTGTTGTTGGCCCTGACGCGGGCGGGTGTCGAGGTGCCGCGCGACATGTCCGTCGTCGGCTACGACGACAGCCACCTCTCCCACCTGATGCCGATCGGCCTGACCACGGTGCGTCAGGACGCGGTCCTCATGGCGGAGCACGCGGTGCGTTTTGCCGTGGAGCGCCTGGACGACGAGGAGCTGGAGCCGCGCGAGGCGGTGCTGGAGCCGAAGCTGGTGGTACGGGGGACCAGCGGGCCGGCGCCCGAGGCGGCGGCCGGCTGAGCGGTCGACGGGGCAGGTGGGCTGCCAGGTACGGCAGCCCGTCCCGGGCCCCGGCCCGTCGCGCGCACGGGCGGGGTCAGTCGGTGGCAGGGGCCGCCTTCGCGCGCATCATCACGCAGTCGAACTCGACCACCCGCCCCGTGGCCGCCTCGCGGGTCACCGGATACATGCCGGTGATCTCGAAACCCTCGGCCTCGTACGCGGCGACCGCCTCGCTCATCGGCGGGCTGCCCTCGTACAGCCGCAGCACGGCGACCTCCGACTGCAGGCCCACGAAGTCGGCGATGCGAGTGCCGGCGCCGGCGAAGACCTCCAGGTCGTAGCCCTGGGTGTCCATCTTCAGGTAGGGGCGCGGCTCCTCGATGCCGGCGAGGGCCTGCTCCATCACGCCGTCCAGCCGCCGGATCTCGATCTCTTCCGTACGGGTCGTGGCGAACCGGCGGTAGCGGTCGCGGCCGTAATCGCTGGGCGGGAGCAGCGAGTTCATGGTCTTCCAGCCGGTGTGGATGGACGTGACGGTGTCCTCGCGGCCGAGACCGCAGTGGTGGACCTGCCAGTCGGGGTCGTCCCGGGCGGCCTTGCTGAGTTTGGCGAAGGCGTCCGCGGTGGGCTCGAAGGAGACGATGCGCCCGGTGTAGCCGAGCCGGCGCAGGCGGCGGGCGTACTGCCCGGTGTTGGCGCCGACGTCGAAGACGCAGTTCACGCCGTACAGTTCGAGCATCGCGGCCACGTGCTGGGCGCACAGGTACTCGGCCGCCGCCAGCTGGATCCTGCGCTCGTCCGCGTCGGCCTGCCGGTCGAGAAGGAGCCGCGCGCCGGTGTCGCCGAGGGGGACGCCGGTCCATTCCGGGGCGGGACCGGCTGCCGTACGGGCCTTGCCGCCCAGCACGAGCCAGGTGTCCTTGCCGGCGTCCGACACCGAGTACCGGCCGTCGTCCCTGACCAGCAGATCCGCCCCCGGGCCGAGCGGGATCCGGGCCCGCCGCCCGCGCCGGGACACCACTGCGGTCCCCGGTCCGAGGTCGGTCACCTGTACGCCCAGCCGGGGCATCAACCTGAGCAGTCGTCGGTAAAGGGTCTGCATCCGCCCACCCTGGCAGAGTTGTCGTCAGGGCGTCGTGTGGTTGAACGTTTTTCGTCTTCCCGGAAGCCGGCGAGTGTCCCGAGCCGCGTCGCCGGGCCTCGTCGGACGGCCTGGGTGAGCGGCCGGCCGGCGGGAGGTGGCGGCGAGGGGGCCGGTTTCCGGCCCCCTCGGCGGGTCAGGCCGCGGCCTGCTCGCTGCCGTGGCCGTGCAGCCGGGCGATGACCTCGGTGAGCTGGGCGGCGACCTCGGTGTCGTCGGCCGGGTGGGTCTCGGCGAAGCGGGTCACGGAACCGGGGATGGAGAGCTTGACGTCCTCCAGCACCTTGCCGCCGGCGATGCCCACGGCCTTGCGGGCCTCGTCCTGCGCCCACACACCGCCGTACTGGCCGAAGGCGGTGCCGACCACGGCGACCGGCTTGCCGGTGATCGCGCCGGTGCCGTACGGGCGGGACAGCCAGTCGATGGCGTTCTTCAGGACGGCCGGGATGGTGCCGTTGTACTCGGGGGTGAAGAACAGCAGCGCATCGGCGGTGGCGGCGGCCTCGCGCAGGCGGGCGGCGGGCGCCGGGACGCTGCCCTCCACGTCGATGTCCTCGTTGTAGAAGGGGATGTCGGCCAGGCCCTCGAAGAGCTGGACGTCGGCGCCCTCGGGAGCGACCTTGACGGCCGCCTCGGCGAGCTGGCGGTTGTGCGAACCGGCGCGGAGGCTGCCGACGAGCGCGAGGATGCGTACGGACATGGGGGGCTCCAGAGGTGAATCGCGACTGAGGTATCCGGACCGAGGTCCGGTTCTGTTGTAACACCATAACCGGACCGTGGTCCAGTTTCTTCCCGGTGCTTTACCCTGTCTTCATGTCCGCCTCCCTCCCGCCCATCCCGGAGCAACAGGAACCCATCGACGCACCGCAGTTGCTCGAACTCGGCACGCCCGAAGAGGAGCCGTGCCTGCGGGCCGACGCCGCGCGCAACCGCGCACGGCTGCTGGAGGCGGCCGGCCGGCTGATCGCCGAGCACGGCGCATCCGCGGTGACGATGGAGGCGGTGGCCGCGGCCGCCGCGGTGGGAAAGGGGACGGTCTTCCGCCGCTTCGGGGACCGCGTCGGCCTGCTCACGGCACTGCTCGACCACTCCGAGAAGAAGTTCCAGGCCGCCTTCCTCAGCGGGCCCCCGCCTCTGGGGCCCGGCGCGTCGCCGGTCGAGCGGCTGCGCGCGTTCGGCTGCGCCGCGCTGCGCCGGGCGGTGGAAGAGCTGGACCTCCAGCTCGCGGCCGAACGCGGCCCCGACCGCCGGTTCACCCACCCGGCGCGGCGTCTGCTGCACGGGCACGTCGTTCTGCTGCTGCGGCAGGCGGTCCCGGACGCGGACTGCGAACTGCTCGCGCAGATCCTCATGGGATACCTCGATCCCGCGGTGATCCATCACCTGACGAAGCAGTGCGGGATGCCGTTGGAGCGGCTCGAGGCCGGGTGGATCGATCTGGTCGCCCGGCTGACGCGGACCGAACCGCCCGGCTGAGGTGCAGGGGCTGTCTGGCGGATCATGCCGCAGCCGCCGGGGGCCGGCACCCCGCCTCTGCGGCTGCAAGTTCGTTCAATGAGAGACGACGTCCCCCCGCCCGAGGCCCCGGTTGCCGCCTCTGCCAAGATGCGTTCGCAATGGTGCAGATACCGAACACTCCCGCGTCCGCGCTGCCCGCCCAGCGCTCCGTGCCCACGAGCGCCGACGTGGCCCGGCTGGCCGGCGTCTCGCGCGCGACCGTCTCCTACGTCCTGAACAACACCAGCGCCGTGCGGATCAGCGAGCCCACGCGCCGTCGCGTGCACGCGGCCGCCAAGGAACTCGGATACGTACCGCACGCGGCGGCCCGCAGTCTGCGCGCCGGGCACAGCCGGATGGTCCTCATGCCGTCCCCGGCCATCCCCGTCGGCCCGCTGTACAGCCAGTTCATCAACGAACTCCAGTGGGCCCTCAGCCGGCTCGACTACACGGTCGTCCAGCACGGCACCCTGGGCCTGCACGGCGACGACGCCGCCCGCGCCTGGGCCGAGCTGCGGCCGGTCGCCGTCCTGGTACCCGGCTCGAGCCTCGGTCCACAGGGCGTGGCGGTGCTCAAGCGCTCCGGCGCTCGCGCCGTGGTGACCCTCGGCCCCGAGGCCGTCGAGGGCGCACACGCCCTGCTCATGGACCACGCGGCCGTCGGCCAGGCCGCCGCCGCCCATCTGTACGCCGGCGGCCGGCGCCGTATCGGCGTCGTCGTCCCCGAGGAGCCCGGTCTCGAGATCTACTCGAGGCCCCGCCTCGAGGGAGCACGCCGGGCCCTGCACGGCACGGACGCCGTCCTGACCGAACTGCCCCTCGCCCACGAGGAGGAGGCCGCCGCCCGCCTCGCCGCGCGCTGGCACACCCTGGGCCTCGACGCGGTCTTCGCCTACAACGACGAATACGCGATGCTGCTGATGCGCGCCCTGCAGGACGAGGGCGTGCGCATCCCCGAGGACACGGCGGTGATCGGCGCCGACGACCTGATGCTCGGCCGGCTGCTGCGGCCCCGGCTGAGCACGGTCCACATCGAGCTGCCGTCCGGCCGGGAACTCGCCGAGCTGGTCGACCGCGCGGTACGCAACCCGGGCGCCGAGCCCGAGCGGCGCGAGGTGCTGGGGGCCGCGGTGGTGCACCGCGACTCCAGCTGACGGTTACGTACGGCCGGGCGTGTCCCGTACGGGATGACTAGCATGGTGCAGGCTCAGCCGCACGGGGCGCCGGTGACCGAACGGAGAGCCGTCATGCCGTTGCTCGACCCCGGGACCTGGCAGTTCCGCACCCTGTCGGGACCCGAGTACACCGTCGTCGAGCCGGCCACCGGCGAGCCGCTCGGCACCCTCGCCCTGGCAACCGCGCAGGACGTCTCAGCCGCCGCCGAGGCTGCCCACGACGCCCAGCGGGAGTGGGGGCGCCTTCCGTATCTCGTGCGCGCCGGAGTGCTCCGCCGGGCCGGTGACCTGTTCACCGAGCACGCCGGCGAACTGCGCGAGTGGATCGTCCGCGAGTCCGGTTCCATCCCCGGCAAGGCCGACTTCGAACTCCACGTCGCCGCCCAGGAGTGCTACGAGGCCGCCGCGCTCGCCTCCCGCCCGGCCGGTCAGGTCCTGCCCAGCGGGGCGCCCCGGCTGTCCTACACCCGGCGGGTCCCGGTGGGCGTCGTGGGCGTGATCGCCCCGTTCAACGCGCCGCTGATCCTGGCCGTCCGCTCCGTCGCACCGGCCCTCGCGCTCGGCAACGCCGTCGTCCTGAAACCGGACCCGCGCACCGCCGTGTGCGGCGGAGTCGCCCTCGCCGCGGTCCTTGCCGAGGCGGGCCTGCCCGAGGGACTGCTGCAGGTGCTGCCGGGTGGCCCGGACGCGGGACGGGCCCTGGTCGCCGATCCGCGGGTGCCGGTCATCTCCTTCACCGGCTCGACCGAGGCGGGCCGGGCGGTCGGCGAGGCCGCCGGACGCCACCTCAAGCGCGCCCACCTGGAACTGGGCGGCAACTCCGCCCTCATCGTGCTCGACGACGCCGACCTCGACACGGTGATCTCCACGGCCGCATGGGGCTCGTTCTTCCACCAGGGCCAGATCTGCATGACGACCGGCCGCCACCTGGTGCACCAGTCGCTGTACGAGGAGTACGTCGAGCGCCTCGCCGCCAGGGCGGACTCACTCGCGGTCGGCGATCCGCTCCGCGAGCAGGTGCAGCTCGGCCCGGTCATCGACGCCACCCAGCTGGCCAAGGTGCACGGCCTGGTCGAGTCGAGCACCGCCGACGGAGCCCGGCTGGCCGCGGGCGGCACGTACGAGCACCTCTTCTACCGGCCGACCGTCCTCGCCGGCGTCCACGACGACACCCCCGCCTACACGGAGGAGGTGTTCGGCCCGGTCGCGCCCGTGCGGTCCTTCAGGACCGCCGAGGAGGCGGCCGCCCTCGCCGGGCGCAGCCCGTACGGACTCTGCCTCGGCATCGTCACCCGCGACGCGGCCCGCGGCCTCGAACTGGCCGAGCGGATCCCGACCGGCATCGTCCACATCAACGACCAGACCGTGAACGACGAGGCCGTGGCGCCCTTCGGCGGGGTCGCCGCGTCCGGCACCGGCGCCCGCTTCGGCGGCGAGGCCAACCTGGAGGCCTTCACCGACGTGCGCTGGACGACGGTGCGCGGTGACGTGCCGGCGTACCCCTTCTAGGCATGACGGGATGCGTGCCCTACTGGCCGCCGCCCTGCTGCGCCTGCTGCTCGGCCACGGCCTTGCGGACCTGGTCCATGTCGAGCTTGCGGGCCTGGCCGATGACGTCGGTCAGGGCCGCCTCGGGAAGCGCACCCGGCTGCGCGAAGACCGCGACCTGGTCCCGGACGATCATCAGCGTCGGGATGGACTGGATACCGAACGCGGCGGCCAGTTCCGGCTGCGCCTCGGTGTCCACTTTGCCGAAGACCAGGTCGGGGTTGTCCTCCGCCGCCTTCTCGTAGACCGGGGCGAACTGCCGGCACGGCCCGCACCAGGACGCCCAGAAATCGATCAGGACGAATTCGTTGTCCGTGACCGTCTGGTCGAAGTTCTCCTTGGTGAGCTCCACGGTGTGGCTCATGGCGTGAATCCCTCTTCCTGGGGTGGGGGCAAAGCCGTCGGCACAACACGGCCGGACCATGACGTATTCCGTACGTACCCGCCGGGCACGTACCGGCGTGCGTACCCATGTGGTCTCACGCCACACCCACCCACCAGACTGAGCCCATGACGGAAACGGAATCCATCGCTTATGACGTCGTGGTGCTCGGTGCCGGGCCCGTGGGGGAGAACGTCGCCGACCGCACCCGCGCGGCCGGGCTGTCCACCGCGGTCGTGGAGGGCGAACTCGTCGGCGGCGAATGCTCGTACTGGGCCTGCATGCCCAGCAAGGCGCTGCTGCGCCCGGTTCTCGCCCGCGCGGACGCCCGCCGCATCCCGGGCCTGCAACAGGCGGTCCAGGGCCCCCTCGACGCGCCCGCGGTGCTCGCACACCGGGACTACTTCACCTCTCACTGGAAGGACGACGGCCAGGTCGGATGGCTCGACGGCATCGGGGCCGACCTCTACCGCGGGCACGGGCGGCTCGCCGGGCCGCGCACGGTCGTGGTGACCGGCACCGACGGGGTGCGGCACACCCTCACCGCCCGGCACGCCGTCGCCGTCTGCACCGGCAGCCGCGCCCAGCTGCCCGGGCTGCCGGGCCTCGCCGATGTCGGACCGTGGACCAGCCGGGAGGCGACGAGCTCCCAGTTCGTCCCCGGCCGGCTGATCGTCGTCGGCGGAGGTGTCGTCGCCACCGAGATGGCCACCGTCTGGCAGGCCCTCGGCTCCCAGGTGACCGTCCTGGTCCGTGGCAAGGGCCTGCTGCCCCGCATGGAGCCGTTCGCCGGTGAACTCGTCGCCGAGGCGCTCACCGAGGCGGGCGCCGACGTCCGCACCGGCACCTCCGTCACGTCGGTGACCCGCGAGAACGGCACGGTCGTCGCCGTCACCGACAGGGGCGACCGCATCGAGGCCGACGAGATCCTCTTCGCCACCGGCCGCGCCCCGCGCACCGACGACATCGGTCTCGACACGGTCGGCCTGGAACCCGGCTCCTGGCTGCCGGTCGACGACAGTCTCCGGGTGACCGGCACGGACTGGCTGTACGCGGTCGGCGACGTCAACCACCGGGCCCTCCTCACCCACCAGGGCAAGTACCAGGCCCGCATAGCGGGCGCAGCCATCGCCGCCCGCGCCTCCGGCGTGTCCGCCCTGGAAACCGAACCCTGGGGCGCGCACACCGCCACCGCCGACCACGGCGCCGTCCCGCAGGTCGTGTTCACCGACCCGGAGGCCGCGTCCGTCGGACTCTCGCTGGCGGAGGCGGAACAGGCCGGCCACCGCGTCCGCGCCGTCGACGTCGAGTTCTCCTCGGTCGCCGGAGCGGGCCTGTACGGCGACGGCTACCGCGGCCGCGCCCGGATGGTGGTCGACCTGGAGCGCGAGATCCTCCGCGGTGTCACCTTCGTCGGCCCCGGCGTCGGCGAACTCATCCACTCGGCGAGCATCGCGGTCGCCGGAGAGGTACCGGTGAGCAGGCTCTGGCATGCGGTGCCGTCGTACCCGACGGTCAGCGAGGTGTGGCTGCGGCTGCTGGAGGCATACCGGGACAACTGACGTGCTGCGGTGGCGGGAGCGTGTGACGAACGCCCGGGTTCACTCCGGGAGTTCGAAACCCAGCTCCCGCGCCGCGTCGTCCGGTGTCGGCCGCGCCCAGCGCTCCGCCACCGTCGTGTTCGACGACAGCGAGCGCAGCTCGGCCCGGTCGAGGTACAGCACGCCGTCCAGATGGTCCGTCTCGTGCTGCACGATCCGCGCGGGCCAGCCCTCGAACAGCTCGTCCACCGCGCGGCCGTGCTCGTCCGCGCCCGTCAGCCGCACCTGAGCGTGCCGGGCCACCACCGCCTGCCAGCCCGGCACGCTCAGACAGCCCTCGAAGAACGCGGCCCGCCCGGCGCCGACGGGCTCGTACGACGGATTCACCAGCACCCGGAACGGCTGTGGCACCCGCCCCCGCGCCAGCCGCACCTCCTCCGGCACCGGCGCCGGGTCCTCGATCACCGCGATCCGCAGCGGCACGCCCACCTGCGGCGCCGCGAGGCCGACACCCGGAGCGGCGTGCATCGTACGGCGCAGGGCCTCGACGAACCGGGCCAGCAGCGCGGGTTCCAGCTGGCCGTCGAACAGCTCGGCGCCACGCCGCAGTACGGGATCGCCGGCCATGACGATGGGCAACGGACCGTCCACGGCGAGGAGTTGCTCGACCTGCTCGGCGAGTGGCAGGCGATCACGGGGGGCAGCCATGCTGCCAGCATGCCATGACGCCCCGTCATGTGACGCAGGCCACTTGATCCTCCGGGAACTCGACGGCTCCGCAGCCCGACTCATGCACCACCTGGCTGAAAATCGTCCCCACTCCCCGGAGAACACCCACCGATGACCATCATCTCCTCGTCCGACACGGACGAGGCTCCGCAGTCGGCCGAGTCGGCGCCGTCCCCCGGCAGATGGGCGCCCCTGCGCCCGCTGATCCTGCGACTGCACTTCTACGCCGGTCTGTTCGTCGCGCCGTTCCTCCTCGTCGCGGCCACCACCGGCTTCCTGTACGCCGGCTCCTTCCAGGCCGAGAAGATCCTGTACGCCGACGAGATGACCGTCCCCGACGTCGGCGACACCAGGCTTCCGATATCCGAGCAGGTCGAGGCCGCGCGTGCGGCCCACCCCGAGGGCACGGTCTCGGCGGTGCGGCCCTCTCCGGAGGCCGACGTGACCACGCGCGTCCTGCTGTCCGGCGTGCCGGGTGTCCACGCGGACCACACACTCGCCGTGTTCGTCGACCCGTACACCGCCGAGGTGCGCGGGTCCCTGGAGCAGTACGGCTCCACGGGGGCGCTGCCGCTGCGCACCTGGATCGACGAGTTCCACCGCGACCTCCACCTGGGCGAGACCGGCCGCCTGTACAGCGAGCTCGCCGCGAGCTGGCTGTGGGTGATCGCGGCCGGCGGCCTGGTGCTGTGGTTCTCCCGCCGCCGCGCCCTGCGCAAGGTGCGCGGCACCAGTGGGCGGCGCCGCACACTGGGCCTGCACGGCACCGTCGGCGTCTGGGCCGCCGTCGGGTTCTTCTTCCTGTCGGCGACCGGCCTGACCTGGTCGCAGTACGCCGGAGCGAACATCGACGAACTGCGCACCTCCCTCGGCCACGCCACCCCGTCGGTCTCGGCGACGTCGGGCGGCGACCACGGGGGTCATGGCGCGGCGGCGGGCTCCGGGGGGACCGCCGAACACGGTGTCGGCCTCGACAAGGTGCTGGCCGCCGCCCGGGCCGAGGGCCTGGGCGACCCGGTGGAGATCGTCCCGCCCGCCGACGCGAGCTCGGCGTACGTGGTCAAGCAGGTGCAGCGCAGCTGGCCCGAGAAGCAGGACTCGGTCGCCATCGACCCGGCCACCGGTGAGGTCACCGACGTGCTGCGGTTCGCCGACTACCCGGTGCTCGCGAAGCTGACCCGCTGGGGCATCGACCTGCACACCGGCGTGCTGTTCGGACTCGTCAACCAGATCGCCCTGATGCTCCTGGCGCTGTCCCTGATCCTGCTGATCGTGCTGGGCTACCGCATGTGGTGGCAGCGCGGCCGCGGTTCCGCCTTCGGCCGGCCCATCCCGCGGGGCGCCTGGGCCCAGGTGCCGCCGCAGATCCTCGTCCCGCTGCTGGCCGTGGTCGCCGTCGTCGGCTACTTCGTTCCGCTGCTCGGTATCCCGCTGGCCGCGTTCCTCGTCGTGGACGTGATCCTCGGCGAGATCGCACACCGGCGGGGGCGGCGGACGTACGGCAGCCGCAGCGGGACCGCCGCCCGGTAGGCCCGCGCCGGGACGGACGGCGGGCCCGGCCTCTCTCGGGGGGAGGCCGGGCCCGCATCGATGTGGGCCTCGGCGCGGCGCGGTCGGACCGAGTGGGAGCAGGCGCGCGCCGGCAGCAGCCGCGGTCCGGTCTGCTCCGGCACCTCCTCGGTCCACTGCTTGCTTTCTGGGATGCCTGCCTACTTCGTCATGGCGGCCAGCTCCGCGTCGGCCCGCTCCGTGACCAGGGCCAGCACCCGGCCGGCCACCGCCAGGTCCTCCGCCGGGATCCCGGCGTAGATTCGGGCGGAGATCTCCCCGGTCTCGGCGGCGGTCGTTTCGTACACCTTCCGTCCCGCGTCCGTGATCCGCAGCTGGGTCGCCGCCGGTTCGAGCAGCCCCTTGGCGATGAGTTCGTCGACGACGCCGTGCACGTCGGCCGGGTCGGCCTTCAGTGACCCGACGACCTGGGCGACCAGGGCGTCGCGCTCGACCGGGGCCTCGGCGACAGCGACCAGCCGGAGGGTCACCGACTGCTGGAAGGTGGCGCCGTGGCGGGCGAGCACGGTCTCGAGGACGGCGCGACCGGCGTAGTGGGCCAGGCCTATGACTCGGCCGTTGACGGTGGGTGTGGTGGTCATGACTGCTCCTGCTGGTGCTCGTCGTGGTCGATGGACGGATCAAGCGGTGCGTCGAGCAAGGTGGCGAGATCGCGCGTGAACTCCCGGGCGCGTGGGCCGTCGAGACCGCCGAGCGGTTCCAGAAGCTGTCCCAACAGTCGGTGTACGACGGTGATGGCCCGGCGTGTGACGTCCTGGCCCTGGTCGGTGAGCGCCAACTGGACGGCGCGCGGGTCCCGCGGATCGCGGGTGCGCTCCAGCAGGCCGGCGGTCTCCAGGGCGCGGGCGAGCTTCGACACGTAGAGCGGTTCGAGCCCGGTGTGGTCGGCGAGGCGTCGCTGGCTGGGTCGCAGTCCGGAGTGCTGCATGCCGTACAGCGACGCGACCAGCGAGTACTGCGCATGGGTCAGCCCGAGCGGCGCGACTGCCCGGTCGACCGCCACGCGCCACTTCATGGACAGCCGCCAGACCAGGAAACCGGGCGTCGGGCCGCCCTCGGGTGCCTCACTCATGACAGATACAGTACATGGCTACTATGTCCATGGCTACTATTTTCTCGCGTTGAGGTGAAGCCACCGACGCCGCCCGGCGGACGGCGCCGTAACCGACTGACGGGAGGTCCCCGGCGGGACTAGGTTGTCGCCATGAGCAATCTTGATCGCGAGGCGGTTCCCGCCGTGTGCGGCGGCCGTGGATTCGTGGTGGCCGAGCCCGTACGCGAACTCCTCAGCCCCCGCCGCGTCAAGCTCGGCGAGTCCAGCGCAGTCCGCCGACTGCTGCCCAACCTGGGCCGCCGCATGGTCGGCGCCTGGTGCTTCGTCGACCACTACGGCCCCGACGACATCGCGGACGAGCCCGGCATGCAGGTGCCGCCCCATCCGCACATGGGACTGCAGACGGTGAGCTGGCTGCACGAGGGCGAGGTGCTGCACCGCGACTCCACCGGCAGCCTCCGGACGATCCGCCCGCGCGAACTGGGGCTCATGACCTCCGGCCGGGCGATCAGCCACTCCGAGGAGAGTCCGAAGTCCCACGCCCGCTTCCTGCACGGCGCCCAGCTCTGGGTCGCGCTGCCGGACGGCCACCGCCACACCGACCCCCGCTTCGAGCACCACGCCGACCTGCCGGTCGTCACGGCACCGGGCCTGCAGGCCACCCTCATCCTCGGCGACCTCGACGGCGCCACCTCACCCGGCACGACGTACACCCCCATCGTCGGCGCCGACCTCGCCCTGGCCCGCGGCACGGACGTACGCCTGCCGCTGGAGCCGGACTTCGAGTACGCCGTCCTGTCCATGTCCGGCGAGGCCCACGTGGACGGGGTGCCGGTGCTGCCGGGCTCGATGCTCTACCTCGGCTGCGGACGCAGCGAACTGCCTCTGCGCGCCGAGTCGGACGCGGGGCTGATGCTCCTGGGCGGTGAGCCGTTCGAGGAGGAGCTCATCATGTTCTGGAACTGGATCGGGCGGACGCAGGAAGAGATCGTGCAGGCCCGTCGGGACTGGATGGAAGGGACACGGTTCGGGGAGGTGAAGGGGTACGACGGCGCTCCGCTGCCGGCTCCCGAGCTGCCGCCGACACCGCTGAAGCCACGGGGAAGGGTCCGCTGACTTGCGAAAACGGCTGATTGGTCGGTGACATTAGGCAACTCGCTGTTGTGCGTTGCCTCCCGCATTTCCATCGCGTGTGCGAGGGCGGCTGGGTGTGCTGCAAGCCCGATGCGCGGTGCTGTGCCATTCCACCTGGCCGGCGAGCTCAGCCGAGCGATGACCAGCGAGGAGCCGGTCCGCCGGACGTCACCTCGCCGCGGGGCACACCTGGGACACGGCGGCGCATCGGTACGTGGCCTCCACCGCTCCTTGCCAACCGGTGACCACTCTGCCGTTCGCCGGGTCGGCGATCGGCCCGGCAGTGGTCGGTCGCTCGTGTCGACCACTGCCGGGCTTCTCTTGCGTGCCGGGCCCGTCCCCACGGTCCGGCGCACGGCCGGGGATGTCCTTCACTCCGCTCTCGTCGGCATCCCCGGGTTCCTGTGACTTGGGACGCGTCAGACGCGTACCAGTTCTGGCTCTTCCGGTGCGTCGGTGCGGTGCCTGGTCAGGCCCTCGCCTTCGACGTCCACGTTGGGCAGTGCCTTGTCGAGCCACTTCGGGAGCCACCAGGCGCGGTCGCCGAGCAGGGCGAGCACGGCCGGGACGATGGTCATGCGGACGATGAAGGCGTCGAAGAAGACGGCGATGGCGAGGCCGAAGCCGATCATCTTGACCATCGCTTCGTTTGAGCCGATGAAGCCGGCGAAGACGCTGATCATGATGACGGCGGCGGCGGTGACGACCCGGGCTCCGTGCCGGAACCCGGTGACGACGGCCTGGCGCGGGCTTTCGCCGTGGACGTGGGCCTCGCGCATGCGGGTGACCAGGAAGACCTCGTAGTCCATGGCCAGGCCGAAGACGACGCCCACCATGAAGATCGGCATCATGCTCATGATCGGGCTGGTCTGCTCGACACCGAGCAGGTCGGCGGCCCAGCCCCACTGGAAGACGGCGACGACGGCGCCGAGTGCGGCCAGGACCGACAGCAGGAAGCCGAGCGCGGCCTTGAGCGGCACGAGGACGGAGCGGAAGACCAGGATCAGCAGCAGGAAGGCGAGTCCGACGACGAGCCCGAGGTAGGGGGCGAGCGCGTCGTTGAGCTTCTCGGACACGTCGACCTTCATGGCGGTCAGGCCGGTGACCATGACGTTGTCGCCGGTGTGGTCGCGGATGTCGGCGAGCAGGTCCTCGGTCTTGGTGCTGTCGGGTGCGGTGGTCGGGAGGACCGTCAGGATGGCGGTCCGGCCTGCCTCGTCGTACGTGGCGGGGGCGACGACCGCGACGTTCTTCAGGCCGGTGATGGTCTTGCTCACCTGGGCGGCCTCGGTCTTGACGTTGCCGCCGTCGGCCGTGGCGTCGACGGTCACCAGCAGGGGGCCGTTGATGCCGGGGCCGAAGCTCTCGGCGAGCATGTCGTAGGCCTTGCGCTGGGTGGTGCTGGTGGGCTGGTCGCCGTCGCCGGGCAGGCCCACCTTCAGGCTGCCCACGGGGATCGCGGCCAGACCGAGGGCGACCACGGCGGTGAGCAGGACCGCGACGGGCCGACGCAGGACGAAGTGGGCCCATCGGGTACCCATGTTCGGCTTGTCGGGGGCAGCGGTGGCACGCCGGGTGCCGCCTCGGGCCTTGCGGCCGAGGACGCGCTTGCCGGCGAAGCCGAGCAGGGCCGGGATGAGGGTGAGCGCGATGACGACCGCGATGGTGACGGTGCCGGCGGCGGCGAGACCCATCTTGGTGAGCATCGGGATGTTGACGACGGCGAGTCCGGCCAGCGCGATGACGACGGTCAGGCCGGCGAAGACCACCGCGGAGCCGGCCGTGCCGACCGCGAGGCCGGCCGCCTCCTCCCGGTCGCGGCCTTCGGCGAGTTCGGCGCGGTAGCGGGAGACGATGAACAGGGCGTAGTCGATGCCGACCGCGAGACCGATCATCGAGGCGAGCGTCGGTGTGGTGCTGGACAGGTCGAAGACCTCGGTGAGCGCCATGATCGAGGCGACCCCGATGCCGACGCCGATGACCGCCGTGAGCAGGGGCAGCCCTGCGGCGACGAGCGAACCGAAGGTCATCACCAGGACCAGGGCGGCCAGGGCGATGCCGATGATCTCGGCGGTGCCGGTATGAGGCAGCTCGGCCATGGCGGTGCCGCCGGCCTCTACGGTCAGTCCGGCGTGCCGGCCCTCGTCGAGGACATGGTCGAGCGTGTCCTTGGAGGTGTCGGACATCTCGTTGAACTGCACGTCATAGGCGACGGCGATGTAGGCCGTGGTGCCGTCCTGGCTGACGGCACCGGCCTTGAACGGGTCGATGACACCGGCGACTTGCTTGTTGCCGTCTCCGAGTTCGGCCACGGCCGCCTCGACGGCTGCCTTGTTGTCGGCAGCGGTGATCTTTTCGCCGGACGGGGCCCGGAAGACGATGTTCGCCTGGGCGCCGTCCGCACTCAGCGTCGGGAAACGCTCGTCCAGCAGGTCGAAGGCCTTCTGCGCCTCCGTGCCGGGGATGGAGACGTCGTTGCTGCCGGTGGCGTTGGCGGAGGCCGCACCGATACCGACGGCGGCCAGCAGAGCCACCCAGAACAGAGCGACGAGCCTGCGCCGACGGAAGGACAACCGTCCGAGTTTGTAGAGGAATGTGGCCACGAGAGGCTGCTCCGGATCAGGTCGTTGGGTTGCGAAAGGGCATGGGGAGCCAGCCCGACGACGAGAGCGGCGCACGTCAGGTGGGTCGAAAGGGGACTGGTTCGGGGCCGCACGACGCTGTGCGGCGGGTTCAGAGGCCGAGGGCGGGGACGACCACGGCGTCGATGTAGTTGCGCAGGAACACCGCGTCGGCCGGCTTGTCCTCGAGCAGCGGCCGGGCGACAAGGGCGCCGATCAGCATGTGCGAGACGTAGGCCGTGGCAGGCCGGTCCGCGGCGATCTCGCCCCGCTCGACCGCACGGGCCAGCAGTGCGTTGAAGCCGGTCAGTTCGGGGTCGATGAGCACGTCCCGCAGTGCCTGCAGGAGTTCGGGGTGGGTGTGGACGGCGTGGATGAGGGCCCGCATCAACGCGGTGTCCTTCTCCACCTGCCGGTCGTCGATCTGGGCCACCAGCGCGTGGAGGTCACCGCGCAGGGAGCCCGTGTCGATGCCGTCCAAGGTGGCGGGCTTCTCATGGCGCAGCGCCTGGGCGACCAGTTCGGGCTTGCCCGTCCACTGGCGGTAGAGGGTGGCCTTGCTGCACCGCGTGCGGGCGGCGATGCCATCCATGGTCAGGGATTCGTAGCCGACCTCCCGCAGCAGATCGAGCACGGCGGCGTACAACTCCGACTCGCGCTCCGGTGAGAGGCGGGTGCGGCGCTCGCGGGGTGCGTCGCCCTGTGGCGCGGCCACCGATGCCATGGCACGGCTCCTTGTCCGAACGGAACTGTTTCGTACGCGTGCAGGTTATCCGGGGCACGCAGGAATACGAAACCGTTTCGGTAGTGAAATGGGCCACGGTCAGGCTCCTGCGAAACTGAAACGGCAGCCGAGTCGAAAGGGGCACACATGGCCAGCACGTCACCGGTGACGGCGAAGCCGGGGCGTCCGCGGGATCCCGGGGCCGACGAACGCATCCTGCGGGCCGTCGTGGACGAGCTGGCCGAGACCGGAATCGCCGGCTTCCGGATCAACTCGGTCGCCGCGCGGGCCAGGGTCGCCAAGCGGACCCTCTACTCGCGCTGGCCCGAGCGCGACGACCTGATCCTGGCCGGCCTGTCCACTCTCTCCGGACAACTGCACCCGCCCCGGACGGGCAGCCTCGACGAAGACATGCGACTGCTCTACGACGCCCTCGCCGAGACCCTCGACAGCCCGCGCTGGCTGATCGCGGCCCGCTGCACCTTCGAGCTCCCCGACTATCCCGACCTGTATGCGCCGTTCCAGCGCGACTGCATCGACCAGCCGCTGGCCGTCATCGAGGACGTTCTCTTCGACGCCCAGAAGCGCGGCGAACTGCGCCCCGGCATCGACCGAGCCGTGGCCGCGGAGACCTTCGCGGCGTCGCTCGCCAACTTCAGCACGCACATCGCCCGCCTCCGCGGCGTCAACGCGCACGGAGTACGGGACCGATTCCTCGACCTGTTCCTGCACGGACTGGGCGCCGGGGAGAGGGCCAGCGGGCGTCGCCACCAAGCCGGCTGAACGGCCGGTGCGGCTGCCGCACCTTCCGTGCCGACCGTGCCCCTACTGACCGCGCCCTGTGAGGTAGCGAGGTGGTGGTGCCGACAGCAGGGCTGGTAAAGCTGGAAATGCGGGCGGTAGGGCCGGAAACGGCCGTCCATCGTCCGTGTCCGCCCGCGCCGGGACGGCTGGGGAAGACATGCGCCGGTTCGACGACCTCTTCGCGAGCGGCTGAGCGCGAGGCGGATCTGTTCCGTCGGGAGTGGCGTGGACGGCGAAGTAGACGCACAGGTAGCCGGCTCATTCGCCGCTCCGCGAGATCAGACGTCAAACTTGATGGCCGGGGCGCCGCGGGGCTGCCCACGCCCCGCGTCGTCGTCATGGCCGGACGGCGTCACCGAGGCGATCGGCGAGGTCGGCGGCTTCTCTCACACCCTGGACAACGGGGCCCGCGCCTATCTCGTCATGACGGTCGAGAAGAGCAAGCGGTGGTTGAAAATCCGTACCCGCGGAGTGGCCGGTCACGGCTCCATGCTGGCCGAGGACAACCCGATCGGCCGACTGGGCGAAGCGCTCGCCACACTGACCAAGCATCGGTTCCCTCTCACCCTCACCCCGACGGTGCGCCAATTCCTGGAAGGGATCAGCGAGGCCGGCGGATGGAATTTCACCGAGGACACACAGGCCGAGGACATCGTGGATCGCCTCGGTGGACTCGGGCGGATCATCGGGGCGACGATCCGCGACACAGCCAACGTCACGGTCGTCAGCGCCGGCTACAAGTCGAACGTGGTCCCGGCGATCGCGGAGGCCGAGGTCGACTGCCGTGTACTGCCCGGCCGCCGAGAGGCATTCGACGCCGAACTGGCCCAGTTGCTCGGCCCCGGCATCGAGCTGGAGTGGCACGAACAGGAGAGCCTTGCCGCGACGTTCGACGGCGACATCGTCGACGCCATGGTCGGCGCACTGCTCAACCACGATCCGAACGCGATCGTGCTGCCGTACATGATGTCGGGTGGGACCGACGCGAAACGCTTCGCACGACTCGGTATCCGGAACTTCGGCTTCTCCCCTCTTCCACTGCCTCCCGACCTGGACTTCGCGGCACTCTTCCACGGCGTGGACGAGCGCGCGCCCGTGAATGCCATCCGCTTCGGGGTAGGGGTTCTCGACGAATTCCTGCGCACTGCCTGACAGTTCGCATGTGGCTTCGTCGAGTGCCAGGTCTTCGACCGCCGCTACCTGTCGGAAGCCTCCATAGCCGAGCTCTTCGCCACCAAGCCAACCGAACCCGAACCGCATATCGCTCCACAACCGGAACCGAAACAGCTGCCGTGACTACACCACCCCGCGGGGCATGACCTCGGCGGCCCCGCGGTGGCGAGTGCCTCCATCCCGCACTCGCGCCAAGCACGCCGCCAGCGTTCCACCGACCGCTCACTCACCCGCAGATCCTTCGCGATCATCGGAGCAGACCGCCGGGCTTGTGACCTGGGCTGTCGCGCACCTTCCGAGTCAGCAGCCCGCAGGTCTCCCATCTGTGCGGTTGCCAGGTGGTCTGGGGACGAGCGCGGCGTCGGGTCGGAAGTGCGGGCACGCGTCGACGCCGTCGGCGAGGGCCTGGACGCGGGCTGCCGGAGCGGAACTCGCGTGGACAAGCCTCCGGGTATGTGACCCGCTCGATCGCGCCGTGCGGTCGATGCGCTTTCCCAGTCGGTCGGACGGGCGGATCAGCGCAGTCCGGCGAAGAGATCGTCCTCGGGTATGGCCGCGCCGGTGGCGTCCTGGACACGTACGAAGGTCTCCATGCCCATCAACTCGCCGAACCTCTCCTTGCCCATCTTGAGGAAGAAGATGTTCTCGCCCTGACTGGCGTGCGCGGCCAACGCGTCGAACTTCTGACCGCTGAACGCGGTGGTGTCCACCCACGTGGTGATCTCATCGTCGGGGAGGCCGATCTCGGCCATCGCGGCGGCCTCGGCAGGATCCGGCTCCGGCATGTCCTCATGAAACTCGCGCATGATCTCGCCGAACCGCTGCATCATCGAGCGGGGCATCGTGGTCCAGTACACCTTCGGTGTCAGCGCGGTCATCTCCAGCGCCGCCATCGTGATGCGGTGGGCCTGGATGTGGTCGGGGTGGCCGTAGAAGCCGTTCTCGTCGTAGGTGACGACCACATCAGGTCGGTAGTGCCGCATGAGTTCCGCGAGTCGGGCCGCGCCTTCCCGCACGGGGGTCTGCCAGAAGGATCCGGGGGCGTCGTTGCTCGGCCAGCCCATCATCCCGGAGTCGGCATAGTCCAGCAGCTCCAGATCGCTGACCTTCAGGACGTCACAGCTCGCTTCAAGTTCTTGACGGCGCATCAAGGCGACCGCCGCCGGATCGTGCCCGGGATCGCCCGGCTTGACACCCCCCGGTCCGTCACCGCAACCACCGTCGGTACACGTCACGAGCACCGTGCGGATGCCCTCCGCCGCGTACCGCGCGAGGACCCCTCCGGTTCCGGTGGCCTCGTCGTCAGGGTGGGCGTGTACTGCCATGAGCGTCAAGGGCCGGTCAGTCATGAAACAGTCCTCCTGCAGAAATACGTCTTGGTCCGAGTGCGCGGTGGGCGTACCGCGATCCTGGGGCCCGGATCCTGGTGGGGCGGACGACCTTGTGGTCTCCGTGTTCCCCGCCCGTGCGGCGCCGGTCCCTCGGTCGATGCAACCGTGCCGGCCGGACCGGCTGTTCCCGGAGCGGCCGCTTGGCCTTCCAGGCGTCGGCGTTTCAACGCGAACGAGGTGCAGGCGCGACCTGCTGTCCCGTCGAATTGGGCTTGTCTGTGGATCTCGTGCTGAGCTGCGGCGTTGCCAGGTCGGATGAGAACTCCCGGCTCGGGTTTCTCGGTGCATCTGGCTTCTGCGGAATCCCGAGTGGTTGCGAGCCGACCGCCCCAGAAAAGAGACGAGCCGGCCCTGAATGAAGAGCTCCGGCTTCAAGGGCGCAGCGACCGTTGAGCGGTGGCCAGGGTTACCTCGATGTCGTCGCTCCACGAGCAGACCTCCAGCCACGAGAGGTAGCCGCCCTGTGCGAAGGCCAGGACCTCGCCGGGGCACTCTCCGTCACCCGTGAAGATCTGAGCCTCGGCCGCCACCACGATGCCCGGCCCGGACGGTGCCGGCTCCACCGCTTCTGTATCGAGATCGAAGTACGCGGTGCCGCACCCACAGGTGCAGCGTTCTCGCACGCGGATGTGCGGCACCTGCCGGCGAAGTGCAACGTGAACCGGATCATCCTCGCCGAGAATGGCCTCCAGTACGAGGGCCACATCAGCGGGCAGTGTCTCCGTCACGTCGTCACCGTATCCCCTCCCCAGACACGTCCATGTGCGACCCCGGTTGCTGATAGTGCCGAGCCGGATGTCCCGTCCGATTCGAGTTGGCAGCTGGTGGGTCGCTGACCTGTGAGGTTGCCAGGTGGTTTGAGAATGACGCCGGGCGCTGTTCTCAGACGAGTCGGCTCTCGTGGAAGGGGGCGCGCTGCGGGCCGCCTCCCCGGAACGCCGGATACTCGTTCGGTCGCTTGTCAGTGAGGGCATGCAGAATGCGTCCATGAGTCGCGACTACCGGCCCGGTGACGTGCTGTTGCTGGAGTGCCCGTTCACTGAGACCGCCGTCACCGGGGTCACCCGTTACTACGTGTCCGTGCGGTGGCCGTGGTTGGAGGTGGATTCGCAGGCCGAGAACATCAGGTGGAACGGCCAGAGGGCGCTTCCGATGCCGGCGGCCCGCGAGTGGGAGCTCTTCCGAACGGAACCGACGGAGACCGCACTGAAGCCAGGCGATACCTGCCTGGTGGGAATCCCCGCGACCGTGGTGCACGTCCAGGCGGTCCATCGCTTCGATCCGCCCCTGGTCACCGGCATGCTGCCGCGGCCCGCGTCCTACGTCGAGGTCCTGCGGCAGGGTGAGACCCATGATCCTGACCTTGAGGACCAGGGCTACGCGATCGATCCGGCCGGCGGTGAACCGATACGCATCGAGCTGTTCTTCCGTCCGTACGCCTTCCTCGAACCGGGTGATGAGGTTGCCGACCGGAACGGGCGCGCCTGGCGGTTCGATGCGGCCTGGGACTGGCACCCCTTCGACGGTGAGCAGTCGGGCACTCCGGCCTGGCCGCTGGCGCTGCTCTCCCGCCATGGTGAGCCGACACCGAAGGAAGCCGTAGCGGTCGCCCGGGCGACCGCGGTCGGCAGCCACGCGGACGAACTGGAGCGGTGGAGCGGACTCACTCTCGCGCGACCAGCCGCCCCTCAGCAGTAGCCTCGCGAGACCGAACGAGATCAGGTGGTAAGCGCTGCCAGCAGTCAAGATCACCCGGATAACGTTCACTTCACTTGGCGTGCGAAATGGTGAGAATCCGACAACACGGATGAGACCGAGTGAGAATCCGCCAACTGCACTGCGACAGGACACCTGCATGTCTCAGCGCCATATCGGATCCGACTTCCACACGGCACCAGCCGTGAGATTCCGACACGAAATTTGAGACCCTGATATGTAGAGCGTTTTGTCAAGAGAGCAGGGGTTTGCGAGGTGTTCCGCACTGGGCGGGTTCGCGCCGGAGACGCAGCAGGTCAGGGCGGCGACGCGGGCGGCGAACGAGCAGACGTCGGCGACGTCTTCGGGGCTCAGCCGATCGGAGTCGTCCGCCGAGGTGTCCAAGGGCGGCGAGGCGGTGAAGCAGGCCCGCGGTAAAGGAGTCCCCGGTGCCGACGGCGAGAGCGCTGGGCTCGGGGGCGCTCACGCTGCCGGTCAGGTCGACACCAGAGGCGTTGAGGCGGGTCCGGAAGAGGGTGCCGAAGACATCGTTGGAGAACCGCCCATGGTGACTGGCTGCCTTTCTCAGGAAGGACGTGGGGCTGCCGCTCCCTTGCGTGGGTCCGGCTGTTCCGAGGCCAACGGGTGGTCGACGACGCCGCCGTCCTCATCCGCTTCGGGTGAGGACGGCGGCTCAAGGGCACGGAGGACAGGCGGCGCGTTATGTGTTCTGCCCTTGGCTCGCCAGCAGGGGTTCCTGACGGATTCCGCCCGGGGTCAGGTTCCATGCCTCGACGGTGAAGTCGCTGCGGCCGGTGCCTGTCGTGCGGGCTTGCATTCGCCAGGGTCCGTCGGCGAGCGGATAGAACCTGAGGGTGAGGACCTGGCCGTCGGCGAGATAGATCTCCGCGATCGAACGATCCACGATTACGCGTAGCTCGACGGGGGTGCCGGCCCTTGCGGCTGGGCATGGGACGGCATACGAGCCTCCCCGCGCTCGCGCGTCCGGTGACGCGTGGCTGCGGTCCACGGTGAGATGGCCGGTGGCGGGATCGAGGCTGATGTCGAGGTACTCGGTGCTGTCCGCGGAGGTGACCAGGCGCAGGCCGCTCGTGCCGGTGGTGTCGGGGGTCAGGACGGCGGTGAGGTCGAAGGTGCGGCTGACCTGTCCGAGTTCGGCCGACTCGGACTGTGTGACGTGTCCGGTGCGGTGCAGTACGCGTTCGCCACGCAGGGCGAGGAGTTCGCGGGCGGGGCGTTGGACGACCGTGCCGTCGGCGGTGAGGGTCACCTCGCGGGGGAGGGTGAGGACACCTGCCCAGCCCGCTTCATGCGCCCAGGCGTCGTCGCGGGCCTCCCAGGCCCAGCCCCACAGCAGCCACCGGTCTTCCCCGGGGGCCTTCAGCAGGGCGGGGGCGTAGAAGTCCGGACCGTGGTCCAGCGGCGCCGGGCAGGCGGTTGGCGTGAAGCGCCCGTGCTGCTCGCGGCCGGTGTGGACGGTGGTGTGGCTGGGGCCACCCTGCGGGGTCCAGTCGCTGAGGATCAGCACGCTGCGGTCGCCGAAGGTCGCGTACTGGGGGCACTCCCATCCGACGGGGCCGGTGCCGGCTGTGGCATCGCTGGTGTGGAAGGGGCCGCGGTACTCCCAGTGTTCCAGGTCGTCGGACTCGTACAGCTGGGCGGCGGCGCGGCCGTCGGCGAGGGCCGAGCCGACCAGCATCCGCCAGCGGTCGTCCTGCTGCCAGACGTAGGGGTCCCGGTACATGGTGGTGTCGGCGGGCGGCTCGGGGATGAGCAGCTCCGGGCGCTTGGCCCAGGTGATTCCGCTGTCGTACGACTCGGCGGTGGTGACCGGCTGCCACCAGCGGTCGGTGCGGTGGGCCGAGTAGAACGCCACCATGCGGTCATCGGCGGACACCGCGTTTCCGGAGAAGCAGCCGTCGGCGTCGTGGCCGCCGGGGGTCGGGGCGAGGGCCACCGGGAGGGGTTCCCAGTTGATCAGGTCGGGGCTGCGGTAGTGGCCCCAGTGCACGTTCGAATGCCGCGGGCCGTACGGGTTGTACTGGAAGAAGACGTGGTAGTGGCCGTCGTGGAACACCAGCCCGTTGGGGTCGTTGATCCAGTTGCGCGGGGGGCGCAGATGCACGGCCGGGAGGTGGGGGTCAGTAGGCGGCGTGGACACACGGGGCCTTTCTCGGGGTGCGCGAAGCACACGTGGTCGGCAGGAGAAGGGGTGGCGCGGGCGCGCGAGCGTCAGCCCTTGACGCCGGTCGAGGCGATGCTGTTGACGAACGACCGCTGGAAGGCCACGAAGAGGGCGAGGATCGGCACGGTGATCATGGAGGAGTACGCCATGATCTGGCCCCAGCCCACGTTCAGTTGGAAGAAGTAGGAGATGCCCACCATCACCGGCCGCAGCTCCTCGCTCTGTACGACCATCAGCGGCCACAGGTAGGAGTTCCAGGCGGGCAGGAAGGTCAGGATGGCGACAGTGGCGATGGCCGGACCGGACAGCGGCATGACGATCCGGCGGTAGATGGTGAACCAGCCGGCGCCGTCCACGATGGCCGCCTCGTCGACTTCCTTGGGGATGCTCTGGAAGTACTGGTGGAAGAAGAAGATCGAGAAGGCGTTGGCGACGAACGGCACGATCTGCACCTGGTACGTGTCCATCCAGCCGGTGGTCCACTCCAGGTGGAAGCCGTTGACACGGAGTAGCGGCAGTTGGTTGACCCACCACACCAGCGGTAGGGCGAAGGTCTCGAACGGCACGATGAGGGTGGCGATGACCGCGGTCAGGACGGCCTTGCGGCCGGGCCAGCGCATCCGTGACAGGGCGAAGGCGGCCAGACTGTTGACGATGATGCCGAGCACCACGGTGACCGAGGAGATGACGACCGAGTTCAGCAGGAACCGTGCCGCCGGGACGCGCTCGAACACGCCCGTGTAGTTGTCCAGGGACAGGGCGCCGACCGGGAGGAAGGCGCGCAGGGAGCCCAGGTCGCTGAAGATCTGGTCGTCCGGCTTGAACGACGAGACCAGCATGAAGACGAGCGGGAGCGCGAAGACCAGGGCGAGGACGACACGGCCGGCGTGACCGCCGAGGTGCTTGAGGAAGGAGGTCATGTCAGTCCTTCTCCCGGGTCAGGAATCGCTGGACGAGGGACACGGTCAGCACGAGCACGAAGAAGACGAGCGAGATCGCCGCCGCGTACGCGGTCTGCTGCTGGTCGTAGCCGGTGTGCACCGCCTGGTGGACGACGGTGGTGGTGGAGTCGAGCGGGCCTCCTTGCGTCATCACCCTGATCTGGGTGAAGAGGCTGAACGCCGCGATGGTGATGGTGACGAGCACGAACGTGCGGGTGGCGCGCAGTCCGGGCCAGGTGACGTGGCGGAAGCGGTGCCAGCGGGTGGCTCCGTCGAGGTCGGCGGCCTCGTACAGCTCGGCGGGAATGGTCTGCAGTCCGGCCAGCCAGATGATCATGTGGAAACCGACGCCCTGCCACACCGACATCAGGATGATGGCGGGCATGGCGGTGGCCGGGTCGCCCAGCCAGTCCGGGCCGTCGACGTGCCCGAGGGTGAGTGCCGAGATGACGTGGTTGACCAGGCCGTCCTTCCGGTAGAGGAAGGTCCACAGCAGAGACACGACGACCATCGAGGTGACGACCGGCAGGAAGTAGACGGTGCGGAAGAAGTTGACGCCGCGCACCTTCGCGTTGACCAGCAGCGCCAGCACCAGGGCGAGCCCGGCCTGGAGCGGGACGACGACAGCGGCGAAGTACGCCGTGTTGCGCAGGGACTTGTAGAAGACCGGGTCCTGGAAGAGCAGGGTGAAGTTCCTCAGGCCCACGAAGCGGGCCGGGGTGGGCGAGATGAGCCGTGCGTCGGTGAACGCCAGGGCGAAGGCGAGGACGACCGGTACGACGAGGAAGACGACCAGCAGCACGATGGCCGGGGTGGCCATGCCGAGGGCGGTGAGGCTCTCACGGCGACGGGCGTGCGTCGTTCGGGTTCGCCGGACCGGACGCAGCCGCTCGAGGGCTGCGATCATGGTGGTCACGGTAGCTCCAGAGGGAGCCGGTCCGGCTCGGGCGGCGCGAGGAGGCGCGGTCGAGGCCCGAACCGGACCGGGCGGGTCAGCCGGCGTAGTAGTTGTTCGTCTTCAGGTTGTTGTCGATGTCCTTCGCGGCCTGGCCGAGCGCGTTCTTCGGGTCGGCGCCGGACAGGATGTCCTGGGCCGCCTTCTCGAACTCGGTGGAGATGTAGGGGTAGGCCGGGGTGACCGGGCGCACGACCGCGTACTTGCGCGCGAACTGGACGAGCACGTTGAACCTGCCGCCCGGCTGGTAGCCGTCGACCTGCTGCGCGGCGGCCTCGGTGCCGGGGAGGGTGCCGGTGGCCTTGGCGTAGTCGACGAAGTACTTGGTCTGGCGGGAGAACTTCAGCCACGCCTGCGCGCCGGCCTTGTTGGAGCAGGTGGAGCTCATCGCCCACTGCCAGGAGGCGCCGCCGATCCTGGGCCCGTTCCCGAAGTCGACCGGCGGGATGATCGCCAGGTCGTCACCGAGCTTCTCGGCGTTCTTGGCCGCGTTCCAGCTGCCGTCCCACTGGATGGCGCTCTTGCCGGCCAGGAAGTCCTTGTTGGGGTCGGCACCGGACTTCTTCGACATGTAGCCCTTGGACACCAGCGAGCCGAACCAGGTCGCCCACTCCACGGAGCCCTTGCCGTCCAGGGTGCCCGAAGCGGTCTTGTAACCGTCACGGTCGATCAGGTCGCCACCGAAGCTCTGCAACTGCGGGGAGTAGGCATACGACCACCACTCACCGCTGCCGCCGGTACCCATCTCCAGCGGGTACTCGAACTTCCCGCTCTTCTTCAGCTTGGCCAGCGCGGCGTCGAACTCGGCCTTCGTCCAGGGCTTGTCCATGGTCGGGATGCGGATGTCGTACTCGTTCAGCACCGACTTGCGGGCGAAGAAGGCCAGGGAGACGTCGTAGAAGCCGAACCCGTAGACTTTGTCCTTGTAGCGGCCGACGGTGCTGGCCAGCTGGTCGGACAGCGGCACCTCGCTGCCGGAGACGTCGATCGGGGCGAGATAGCCGCCCCAGGCCCAGTTCGCCACGTTGGGGCCGTCCACGTCGAGCAGACACGGCAGCCTGCGGGCCGAGGCGGCGGCCACGACGGAGTTGTTGTAGTCGCTCTGCGGGAACGACTGGAGCTTGACCTCGTACTTGCTCTGCGAACCGTTGAAATCCTTGATGATCTTCTTGACGACGTCGAGCTCGGCCGAGTTTCCGGCGTTGTGCGTCCACAGGGTCAGCGTGTCGCCGTCGGCTCCGGACGAGCTGCCGCCGCTCCCGGTCGCGCATCCGGCGACCAGCGCGGTCGCCGCCGCGACGGCTACACTCGCGACTGCGAGGCGCCTTGTTCTCCACACCACGAGGTTTCCTCCATCTCACTGAGACGGGTCTTGCCGGACCCGCCTTGGCGACCGGTTGTGACGGTCGCTGTTCTTGGTGGTCGTCCCGCCGCCCGGGAGTCTCAGGTCCCGAGCGGCGGGACAACCTGTTTTCGGGTGCCGGTGTCATCCCTGTGCGGGGGCGCCGATGGAGGCACGTTCCCGCAGCGGCATGGGCACACGGTGTACGACTGCTTCGAGCGGCCCCTTGCGGAGGATCAGCTCCACGGCAAGGCGACCGAGCAGGTAGTGCGGCAGCTTCAGCGTGGTGAGCGCCGGGCGCAGGACGGACGCGATGTCCTGATCGTCGAAGGAGACCACCGACACGTCGCCGGGCACCGACAGACCCGCCTCACCGAGCGCTTGGTAGGCGCCGAGGGAGACCCGATCGGTCAGGCACACCAGCGCCCGGGGCCGGTGGCCCGCCGCGAGCAGCGCGGAGACCTCCCGGTATCCGTCCGGCGTGTTCCAATCGCACTCGATGACACCGTCCAGGCGCGCGCCGCCTTCCCGTAGGACCTCCTCCAAGCCGCGCATACGCTCGTTGCCGGCGATGATCCCCTCGGGCGTGGCCGGAACGGCCTGGTGGCCGCCGATCGCCCAGATGCCCTCGGTGTGGCCGGCGGCCAGCAGGGCACGGGCCGCGTCACGGCCGGCCTCCAGCTCGTCCGGCACGACCGACGGCGCGTCGAATCCGGGGGCCAGGCAGTTCAGCAGCACCACGCGGCGCCCGAACAGTTCCTTGGGCGGAGTCACGTACCGGGTGAACATGGACGCGTAGATCACCGCGTCGACCTGACGGTCCAGCAGCGCGTGGACCAGCGAGGACTCGGCGTCGCGGTCGCCGCCCGCCTCCGTGATGAACAGCAGGTTGTCCCGCTCCCGGGCGGCCTCCATCGCGCCGCGGATCACCTCGCCCGCGAACGGCGTCGTGGTGATCCGGTCCGACACGAACCCGATGGTCTGCGTCGACTTCGTCCGCAGACTGCGCGCTGTGACGTTCGGGCGGTAACCCAGCTCCCGGGCGGCCTCCAGCACGCGTTCGCGGGAGGCGTCGGAGATACGCATGTCGGTGCGTCCGGACAGGGCGAACGACGCGGTCGTCGGCGAGACGCCCGCCCTGCGGGCAACGTCGGCCATGGTCACGCGGCGTTCAGACATCAGCTGCTCAGCTCCGTTGTTAAATCGGATTAGCAAGTTGCGACGAGACTGATGCGCGCTTCGCCTGATGTCAACAGTCCGGCTATATCGAATGCGAAACGTGGGCGATATCGGGTGTTTTGTGAGGCCTTCAGGTGTCGCCGAGGTAAATCGTCATGCATTAGCTCTTGCGTTAGCAGGAGCGGCGCGCGAACCATGCCGACCCATCGACTAAACCGATTTGGCACGGCGTCAGGCATGCCGTGCATGACCCAGGAGCCAGTCATGAGGAGAAGAACAGCCCTCGGTGTCGTATCGGCCGCTGTCGGCGGCGCCGTCGTCCCTCTCTCGTTCGTTCCCGCTCCCGCCGCCGCCAAGGGACGGAGCGGCCCTCAACGCCCCATCGCCCGCTGGGACTTCGACGAGCGCACCGGCACGGTCACCCGCGAGGCGGTCTCCGGCTCCGCCGACCCCATCGGCTACGTCTTCACCGACGCCCGCTACAAGCCCGACAGCGACCCCGTACGGCGCCGTGGAGTGAGCGGCCGGGCGCTGTACTTCGACGGCTACTCCACCGTCGTCACCGTCCAGAGCCCCGGCAAGCTCAACCCCGCCGACGGCATGACCATCGACGTGTGGATCGCCCCCTACGCCTACGAGCACGGCATCGACGGCAAGCCCCAGGCCCTGGTCAACCAGCACAACCCGGACGCCAGGACCGGATTCCTGCTCGGCCTGCGCCGCTTCGGGCAGATCGTCTTCCAACTCGGCTTCGGCACCGATCTGATCGAGGTCAGGGGAGCCCAGGACCAGCCGGCCGCCAAGGGCCGGTGGACCCATGTCGCCGCCACTTACGACCCGGCCGCCCGTCAGCTGCGCCTCTATCGCGACGGCCGACCGATCGGTACCGCGACCACCCCCGGCCAGGCGCCGCAACTGGCCTCCGGGGAGCCCCTGTTGATCGGTCGCCACAACCGACCCACCCTGCTGAACGGCGAGTTCCACGCCAACATGTACATGGGTCTGATGGACAGCCTCATGATCCGCCCGGGCACCCTGGACGATGCGACGGCGCAACAGGAGCACGCCGAAAGGGTCGCAGCGCTCCCCGGCCACCGTGTGCCCCGCCCTGACACCACCCCCGACCGGGCGCGCTTCGACGGCGACCGGCACCGCCCTCAGTTCCACATGCTGCCGCCCTGGCACTGGATGAACGAGCCGCATGCGCCGGTGTACTTCAAGGGCAAGTACCACATCTTCTACCAGCACGATCCGCTCGGCCCGTTCTGGGGCCAGATCCACTGGGGACACGCGGTCAGCACCGACATGGTGCACTGGCGGGACATGCCCATCGCCCTCGCACCCGCCGCGGACTCGGTCGGCCCGGACGGCTGCTGGTCGGGCTCGGCCCACGTCGACGGCGACCGGGGACCGGTGCTCTTCTTCACCGGCGGCGACGACCGCCTGCCCTACCGCCAGCGCACCGGCCTCGCGGTGTCCGCCTACTCGGACGACGGCGACACGGACCTGCCCACCTGGACGATGAAGTCCGAGCCGGTCACCGAAGCCCCGGCCGGGCTCCCGGCCGGCCCCGGCACCGCATGGGCGGAGAACTTCCGCGACCCCTTCGTCTGGGAGGAGGACGGCGTCTGGTACCAGCTGGTCGGCAGCGGCATCGTCGACTACAACGGCACGCAGGTCACCAAGAAGCACGGCGGAACCGCACTCGTCTACACCGCGCGCAGGCCCGAAGGGCCGTGGAAGTACCGCGGCCCGCTGCACTGGAACGATCTCGCCACGCTGCCCGAGCCCGGAGAGGCGTGGGAGCTGCCGGTCCTCCTCCCGCTCCCCGGCCCCAAGGGCAAGCGCACCGGCAAGCACATCCTGCTGGTCAGCCCCTGGTGGGAGGCGTTCAACCCGAACGCCGTCAAGCACACCTACTACTGGATCGGCACCTTCGACAAGGGCGAGTGCCGCTTCGTGCCCGACCACGAAAAGCCCCGCGAGTTCGACTTCGGCGAGCACTTCACCGGCCCCTCCGGCTTCGTCACCCCCGACGGCCGGTCCGTGCTCTTCAGCATCACCCAGGACCGCCGCAGCGAACAGCAGCACGCCCAGTCCGGCTGGGCGCACAACGCCGGCATGCCCGTCAGCGTGTCGCTGCGCCACGACGGAACCCTGGGCGTCGAACCGATCGCCGAGGCGGCCGGCCTGCGAGGCCGCCGACTCGCCGAGATCCGCCAGACCTCGGTGACGGAGGCGAACCGTCAACTCGCCGACGTCTCCGGCGACATGCTGGACATCGAGGCCGTCATAGAACCGCGCGACGCCACGACCATCACCCTGGCCGTCCGGGCGAGCGCCGACGGCAGCGAGCAGACACTGCTCTCCTACGACACGACCGAGCGCCGTTTCCGGATCGACCGCAGTCGCTCCAGCCTCGACCCGGACGTGCGCAAGGGCGTCCACGGGGGCGCCGTGGAACTCGACGAAGGACGACTGAAGCTGAGGGTTCTGCTCGACCGCTCGATGCTGGAGGCGTACGTCAACGGCACCCACAGCCTCACCAGCCGCGTCTACCCGACCCGCGAGGACGCCACCGGCCTACGGCTGACCAGCGAGGATGGCTCCGCCCAGGTCGTGTCCCTGGACGTCTGGCGCATGAACGGCGCCTACGACACACCTGTCGCCCCCGCCGCCTACGACCCGCCGCGCCCGACGGACGTCGACGCCCTCCCCAATCACGACTTCGCCACCGGCGACCTCGCCGGATGGACCGTCGTCTCCGGTACGACCTTCAGCGACGCCAACGTCACCACCCGCACCGACTGGGGCTGGGGCGGCCCCTTCTATCAGGCCGAGACCGAAGACGACCCGACCGGTCACCACTTGTGGGGCTTCAACCCCTCCGGAGGCGGCGACGGCGCCACCGGCGTTCTACGCTCCGCCACCGTGGTCCTCGGAGGAGACGGCGTGATCGACCTGCTCGTGTCCGGCGGCAACGACCCCGACCGGCTCTACGCGGCCGCCGTCCGCGCCGACGACGGCAAGGTGCTGGCCAAGGCCACCGGCCGCAGCACCGAGCAGTACCGCCGCGTCGTCTTCGACCTCTCCGCCCACATCGGCGACCGGATCTACATCGAGGTCGTCGACCGGGCCGACGGGGGCTGGGGCCACATCAACGTCGCCGACGTCAACGTCCCCATCCGGCGCTCCTGAATCCCCAGCCCATCCCCCATACGCGTCGGCCCTGGACCGTGCCGCGCCCAGGGCCGGCGTCCTGCTCCACCTGTTCACCTCCACCCCACACCGACGGAGGTTCGTATGCGAACCCGTGCACCAGCGAAACCCGCGTCCGCGACCAGAAGCAGTCTGCTGCGCCTGCTGCTCGCGCTCGCGATATGCCTGGGCCTGACGTCACCCCTGATGACGCAGACCGCCAGGGCAACCGGAACCGCGCTGTCGAATCCCGGCTTCGAGACCGGCGACTTGAGCGGCTGGACCACTACGGGAACAGCGTTCAACGGAGCGGTCACCGACGAGCCGGGCTGGGGATGGGGCTGCTGCTTCAACCAGCAGGGCACCCACCACCTATGGGGCTTCGCCGCCGGCAGCGACGCACCCACCGGGACCGTCACGTCCGAGCCGTTCACCCTGACCGGCACCGGAATGGTCAGCGCGCTCGTGTCCGGCGGCCGCAACGACAACGAACTGTACGTCGCCCTCACCACACTCGACGGAACCGTGCTCCACAAAGCCACCGGAACCGACGACGAGGCGTACCGCAGAGTCACCTGGGACGCACGTGAGCACCTGGGCGAGCAGCTGCGCATCACCGCGGTCGACCGGGCCACCGGCGGCTGGGGCCACATCAACCTCGACGACGTCAGGGTAGGGATCGACAAAGCGCCGGATCCCTCCGAAGCGGGACTCGCCGCCTACTGGGACTTCGCCGACGGCCAGGGCACCACGACCAAGGAAAGGATCAGCCAGGCCGCCGACCCCATCAGCTACGTCTTCAACGACGCGCAGTACAAGCCGGACAGCGATCCGCTCTGGCGCCCGAAGCGCGAGGAGGACGGCGTACTCTCCGGCGCCCTCCTGTTCGACGGCTATTCCACCTGGGTCACGCGCGCCGCAGCGCAGACGCAGCTGCCCACGGACGGCATGACCGTCGAGGCGTGGGTCGCGCCGCGCGCGTTCGAGTGGGGTGACGAGGGCAAGCCGTCCGCCGTCGTCAACCAGCAGGACAAGGGGGCGAAGCGAGGCTTCTCCCTCGGTGTCGGCCGGCACGGAAGGTGGCAGTTCGGCATCGGAACCGGCGACGCGTGGTACGAGACGACGGTCCCGAAGCCGGCGGCCCTGGCCGCGGGCAAGTGGGCGCACCTCTCGGCGGTGTTCGCGCCGGGCGACGGGGCGATCAGGCTCTTCCTCAACGGCGAGCAGGTCGCCGAGACCGCCATCCCCACCACCGCGCGGCTGGCCAAGGCCGATGTTCCACTGATCATCGGCCGGCACAACCAGCCCGCCGTCATCAACGGCACATTCGCCGTGAACATGTTCAACGGACTGATCGACGAGGTGAAGATCCACACCAGCGCACTCACCCCCGCATCGGTCACGGCCGGCCATCAGAAGGATGTGCAGTCCTTCGCCGGTGGCGTCACTCCCAAGGCCCAGATGGACATGGACCGTTCGCGCTACGACGGTGACCGGTACCGTCCGGGCTACCACTTCACCGCCCCGAACCACTGGATGAACGAGCCCCACGCCCCCATCCAGTACAAGGGCAAGTACCACCTCTTCTACCAGCACAACTCCCACGGCCCCTACTGGCACAACATCAGCTGGGGACACGCGGTGAGCGAGGACCTGGTGCACTGGCGCGACCTACCCGTCGCGCTCGCGCCCACCGAGGACAGCGTGGCACCCGACGGGGTCTGGTCCGGCGATGCCGCCTTCGACGAGAACGGCGTGCCCGTCCTGCTGTTCACGGCCGGCAACGACTCCCAGCGCCCCAACCAGGCGACCGGTCTCGCACGCCCCGTCGACCCCAGCGATCCCGACCTGGTCGAGTGGAAGATGCACCCCACCCTCGTCACCAGCCAGACCGCCGACCTCGATGTCGGCGCCGGACGAAAGGTCCGCTTCGGGGACTTCCGCGACCCGTTCGTCTGGAAGGAGGGCGACACCTGGTTCCAGCTGATGGGCTCCGGCGTCCAGACCAGCGACGGCAGGGACGTCGGAGGCACGGCGCTCCTCTACACCTCCAAGAACCTCACCGACTGGACGTACTCCGGACCGCTGATGGTCGGTGACGTGGCGGCACACCCCAAGACCGGCCAGGTCTGGGAGCTGCCCACGTTCCTGCCGATCGGAAAGGACGCTCAGGGCCGCGAGCGCCGGGCCCTGCTCGTCAACCCGGCCTTCCCCGCCGGCCCCGGCGAGTACAGCAGCAAGTACGTCTACTACTGGGTCGGTACCTGGGACGCCCAGGCCCGCCGCTGGACACCCGACACCACAGAACCGAAGCTGATGGACTACGGCGACCACTTCACCGGCCCCAGCGGAACCGTGGACGACAAGGGACGCTCGCTGGTCTTCAGCATCGCGCAGGACCGGCGGACCGAGCGCGCCCACTACGACGCCGGATGGGCACACAACGCCGGCCTCCCCATCGAACTGTCCATGCTGCCCAACGGCGACCTCGGATTCAGCCCCGTCGAGGAGGTTTCACGCCTCCACGTCGGCGAACCCCTCGTGGACATCAGCGCCCCGACGTCCATCACCGACGCGAACGAGCGCCTGACGAACATCAAGGGGGACATGCTGCACATCAAGCTGACACTCGAGCGCGGCAGCGCCGACACTTTCGGTCTCGACGTGCTGCGCAGCCCCGGGGACGAAGAACGAACACGCCTGTTCTACGACGCAGTCGGCGGACAACTGGGAGTGGACCGTACGAGGTCCGGGAACAACTCCAGCGCCGAGCCGAACCCCGGCATACAGAAAGGGCCGCTGACACTCTCGAACGGCACTCTGACACTGGACGTGTTCGTCGACCGTTCGGTGATCGAGACATACGCGAACTCACACAAGTCGATCACCACCCGCGCCTACCCGTTCCGACAGGACTCCCTCGGCCTGCGTCTCTTCGGCGACGGCAGCATCGTCAAGTCCATGACCGTCTGGAAGATGGGCAACATGACCGACTGACCCGCAGCACCATCGACCCGGTCGGCACGCTGGACGTGCCGACCGGGTCGATGAACCTCTCGCTATCGGATATCTCCCGCCGCTCGTGTCGTCGTGTCACCAACAGGCGCTTCCGGCGGTGTCAGATCCCATGCCCCGACCGTGTACGCGGCGGAGGCGACGCCCGTGGCGCCCAGCTGCACGCGCCAGGGGCCGTTGCCGACGGGGTAGAAGCGCACGGTGAGGGTGCGGCCGGAGGCGGTGAAGATCTCCGCGACCGAGTGGTCGAGCAGAATCCGCAGGGTCGCGTGGGGCCCCTCGGACGGGAGGCGCCAACTGCCGCCCTTCGCGCGGGGGTCGAGGGAGGCGTGGTCGCGGTCGACGACCAGTTCGCCGGTGACCAGGTGATGGACGATGTCGAGGTACTCGGTCCCGTCCGGTGAGGTGAGCAGCCGCAGGCGTCCGCCGCGCTCCAGGGTCACGGTCAGGTCGGTGGCCCGGGACACCTCGCCGAGGTCCACCGGCTGTTCGGCGCTCGCCTTGCCCGCCGCGGCGATCCGTCGTTCGCCGCGCAGAGCGAGCAGTTCGCGGGCCGGTCGCTGGACCAGCTCTCCCTCCGGGCCGGGCGTCAGTTCGCGGGGCAGGGAGAGCATGCCCGCCCAGCCGGCCTCGTCGGTCCAGGCGCTGGGTGCGCCGACGTGTTCCTCGTCCCGGGCCTCCCAGATCCAGGCCCACATCAGCCAGCGTCCGTCGGGTGCGTGGAGCAGGGCGGGGGCGTAGAAGTCGGGGCCGTGGTCGAGGAGGTGGGGCTTGTCCGCGTGGAATTCGCCGTCCTGTTCGTGGCCCGGCCAGTAGATCGCGCAGCTCGCCCCTTCCCGCGGGTCCCAGGCGCTGGCGAGGACCGCGCCGGTGCAGTCGGGGAAGGCGGCGTACTGGGCGCACTCCCAGCCTTCCTCGGTGTTCCGGCCATCACGCAGGGGATGCGGTGGGCGGGCCAGGAAGACGCCCTCGTACGACCAGTGGTCGAGGTCGTCCGACGTGTACTGCAGGGCTGCTCCGCGTCCGTCGGCCAAGGCCGCGCCGACCAGCATGCGCCAGCGGTTGCCGTCCCGCCACACGTACGGATCGCGGAACATCGTCGTGCCCTCGGGCGCGTCAGGGATCAGGAGCCGGCCGCGCTTGGTGAAGGTCGTACCGCCGTCGTTCGAAACCGCCGAGGTCACCGGCTGGTGCCAACGGTCGTTGTGGCGGGCGGAGCAGAAGGCGGTGAGGCGGCCGTCGTGGGAGACCGCGTTGCCGGACCAGACTCCGTCCTTGTCGTCGCCGCCGGGGGTGGGGGCCAGGGCGACCGGCATCAGCTCCCAGTGGACCAGATCCGGGCTGCGGTAGTGGCCCCAGTGCATGTCGGCGTGGCGGGCGCTGTGCGGGTTGTACTGGAAGTAGACGTGGTAGTGGCCGTCGTGGAAGACCAGGCCGTTGGGGTCGTTGATCCAGTGGGCCGGCGGGCGGAGGTGGACCGCCGGGAAGTGGGTGTCGAGCGCCACCGCCGGCCGGGTCTCGGTCTCAGTCATCGGCGCGCTCGTCGTAACGGCGGCGAACGGCCGCGGCCTGCTTGATGTTGGCCTCGGACTCCTGCAAGGAGCGCTCGCCGCGCTGCCGGGTGCGCTCTTCCAGGTGCCGCATGTGGCGCTCGAAGCGGGCCTGGTACCGCTCGCGCATTACGGCGATCTCCTCGGCGACCGGGCCGGAGCGGGCAGCGGGAACCGGCATCGCCCGGTCGGCCGGGCGCACGGGAAGGCGTTGCTCCAGCGGCAGGATCGTGGCCTTCGGGGACGGCAGAGTCTGGTACCAGTACGCCGTCGACGCCCAGTCGTCGGCCAGGTGGTTGCCGTGACCGTGCTCGATCGAGACCCGGATCCGCTCCTCGAAGCGGACCGGGTCGGCCACGTGGAAGCGGTAGTTGACCGAGTAGCCGGGGACGTCGGCCTCGTGCAGGATCGCGCCGTGGTAGAGATAGGCGTTCTTCTGCATCCCCCAGGCGTGGTTGAAGTAGTCCTCTGTGCCGGTGCCGTGCAGGGAGGGCGGCCAGCTGGTGGAGCCGTCGGCCAGGAAGTCGTCGTCGATCCAGATCATGTCGTTGCCCTCGCCCCACCAACTGCCCTGCCGGTGGTGGACGGAGAGGTTGCAGCCGACGTAGTGGCCCTTGCCCTCCGTGTCGAGGATGACGTAGTTGTCCTCGCCCGTGATGTCGACGATGTTGACCTCGGGGCTGTTGGTCTGGATGTCGGGGGCCCAGCCGTTGCAGGGGTTGCTGCGGTTCCAGCGGGCGTGGAAGTAGAGGGTGTCCTCGGGAAGTTCGTCCGGGAACAGCTCGTAGTCGATGTAGAAGTACTGCTGGATCGGCAGGTCGTTCTCGTTGACCAGCTCGATGCGGGCCCGCTTGTCGAACGGCATCGGCGCCCAGCAGTTCAGGGCCGCGCTGCCGCCGAAGATCAGGGACTCCTCGGGCTTGGCGGAGACGGTGAACAGGGCCGACTGGTAGCTGTTGGGCATGCAGTGGCCGATGCCGAAGAAGTCGCCTAGTGGGACGAGGACGGCGGGCTCCTCCTCGTCGTCCCAGGTGATCCGGATGAGGACCTTGCGGTAGTAGTCCGGGTCCGGCTCCTCCCAGTTGACGCCGAGCGCGTTGTGGATCTCCATCACGGGGGCCACGGTGTCGGCTTCCAGCGGGTCGATCAGGCCGGGGCCGAGGGTGCGGCGGCAGAACTGGGTCATCCAGATGTGGGTGATCCGGCCCGGACCTTCGAGGTCGGCCAGGACGCGGGTGGAGTGGGCGGGGGTCGTCCAGTAGTCCTGGTTGCGGCCGCGCTGGTCCCAGCTGGAGACGCGGGCGGTGCGGGCCCGGGCGGGGCGGGTGAGGTGTTCGAGGGCGTGCGAGGGCATGGGAAACTGACCCTTCAGTGATGGTTTGCTGAACTCGGGCGGCGGGAGACTGGACCTCTCCTGCCGCCCCCTTGATGTGGTGGATGTGGCTCAGGCCGGGCAGCCGCAGGACTCCCGGTAGGTGATCTCCGGCTCCAGGCGGATGGTGCGGGGGCGAGTGGTGAGGCTGCCGTCGATACGGCTGAGCAGCAGCTCCATCGCCGTGGCACCGATCTCGTGGGCCGGCTGGGCGACCGCCGTGATGCCCGGACGGAACAGGTCCGTGTGCGGGAAGCCGTCGAAGGTGGCGAACGCGAAGTCCTCGGGCGCGGCCAGCCCCAGCCCCTTCGCCGCCGCGAGCACACCCACCGCGGTCTCGGTACTGGCGGCGACCACCGCCGACGGCCGCTGCTGCCGCAGTACGCCCGTCATACGCTCACGGGTGTCGTCCGCCCGGCCGCTGCCGGTGACGATCAGGGTGTCGTCGACGTCGATGCCCGCCTCGTCGAGTGCTTCGAGGTAGCCGCGCCGCCGCTCGGAGATGGTGGAGACACCGGTGTCGCCGGCGGCCAGCGCGATCCGCCGGTGGCCGTGCCGTTCCACCAGGTGCAGCACCAGCTCCCGCATGGGGGCGGTGTTCTCGACGCCCACCTGATCGGCCTTGACCCCGCCGAGCCGGTCGACCAGGACGACTGGTGTGCCCTGGTCGATGACCGCGGTGATCGCCTCCCGGTGGGACCGGGCGACCGGAGCGATGAGCAGGCCGTCGACCCGGCGCTCGGCGAGCACTTCCAGCGCCCGTGCCTCCAGCTCCGCGTCCTCGCCCGAGTTGGCCAGCAGCACCGTCAGGCCGGCGCCCATGGCCGCCCGTTCGACACCGCGGGCCATCGCCGCGAAGGCCGGCTCGGACACGTCCGTCAGGACCAGTCCGATGGAGTCGGTGCGTGAGCGGCGCAGCGCGCGGGCGAGGCTGTCACGCCGGTAGCCCGTGGCCCTGACCGCTTCCTCGACCCGGGTGCGGGTCTCTTCACGGACCGGCCGTGTGCCGTTGATGACGTGCGACACGGTGGACGTGGAGACGCCCGCCATCCGTGCAACGTCGGAGATCGTGGCCACTGCCGCTCGCGCCTCCTCCTGTCGTCGGACCGATCCATGATCCGGGTCCGTAACTGCATAACGCCATACGGTCCACCGGTCCACGCGGGTGGGCCGGTGCGCCGTCCACTCGTTCCGCTCACCGTCAGGTTCATCGAAACGATTGCGCAGACCTTCGCACGTCGCGGCGAAGGCAGTCAATGGCTGTGGCCAGCACAGAGTTGTCCCTCCTGGAAACTGCTCCGTCACGCAGTATTGACACACTGGAACTCCCGAGGCACCTTTCATCGAAACGTTTGCGTCACGGGCGCAGAGCGGCCCCCACGGCCGGACCACCGCGCGCACCGGACATCCATCCCCCGCCGGTTCCGCCTCCTCACCCAGTTCCCGGAAGGCAGCAGCACCATGGCGACCTCTCCTCAGACCGCACCTCCGACGTCGAGACGGCCCTCCGGCATCTCGCGCCGACTTTTGCTCACCGCCACCGCGAGCACCCTGTTCGTCACCGCCACCGCCTGCGGTTCCGCGGTGAACACGGCGGACGGGTCGTCGTCGGACGGACTGATCACGCTGTCCATGCACAACCCCGACAGCAAGACCCAGGACCCGGCGACCTGGCAGATGGTGCAGGAGTTCAACAAGCAGCACCCCGACATGAAGATCAAGCTGGAGGGCCAGCCGGTCGACCAGCACGAGCAGCGCATGACCATCGCGGCGCAGAGCGGCACGCTGCCGGAGATCTTCTGGGTGTACGACTCGCTCGCGAAGACCATGGTCAAGAGCGGCGACCTGCTGGACCTGACCCCGATCCTCGCGGAGGACAACCTGAAGGCGAAGTTCGTCCCGAGCATGCTCGCCGGCTTCCGCTCCGGAAACGTCCAGTACGGCCTCCCGTACCAGGCACTGGTCACCGGCTTCTACTACAACAAGGCCATCCTGGACGAGCACAAGATCGCCGTCCCCGAGACGTTCGACGACCTGCTCGCCGCGGTGAAGAAGCTCAAGGCGGCCGGCGTGGTGCCGATCGCGCAGGGCGCGAACAACTCCTCGTTCAGCGTCTGGGCGTTCCTGACCATGCTCGACCGCTTCGGCTACGAGGCGAAGTACCAGGACATCCTGTCCGGCAAGGCGAGCTACGACAACGCCGACTTCCTGCGCCTCTACAAGCACGTGGAGGAACTGGCCAAGGCCGGCGCCTTCCCCTCCAACATGAACACCCAGACCTACGCCCAGGCCGTCGCCTCCTACACGTCCGGCAAGGCGGCCTTCCTTGACGCGGGCGTCTGGGAGGCGGCGAAGATCCAGAAGAGCGGAGTGGGCAAGGACACCGGCTTCTGGGCCGGCCCGGCCTTCTCCGACGGCGTCGGCAACCAGAAGCTCGTCATGAACGTGCCCTCGGCGCCGTTCGTCGTCAGCGCCAAGGTCAAGGACGACAAGAAGAAGTACGCCGCGGTGAAGGCGTTCATCCAGTTCTACTACAGCGACGCGGGCCAGAAGATCCTCGTCGACAACGCCCAGCCGCCGGTGACGACGTACAAGCCGTCCGTGGACGCCACGAAGAACCCCGTGTTCGCCGCCGTCCTCGCCGAGGCGTCCAAGCCCGGCTGGACGAGCCCGAAGGCGCAGCCCGACCTGGTCGTCTCCGCGGCCACGGCGAGCGCCATGTACGACAGCTTCTACGGCGTCATGGGCGGCAGCCTCAGCCCTGAAGAGGCCGTGCAGAACGTCCAGAAGACCATCAAGTAGGTTCCGGCGGTCACCCCATGAACTGGCTCACCACGCGCCGGCACTTCGCCCTGATGGTCGCGCCGGCGCTGATCATCTACAGCCTGTACATGATCTGTCCGATCCTGTACTCGCTCTACTACAGCTTCACCAACTTCGACGGCGTCTCCGCAGGCGGCTTCGCCGGCCTCGACAACTATCGGCAGATGGCGCAGGACGACGCCTTCTGGACGTCGATGCGCAACACCGGGATCATCCTCGGCATCGCCCTGTTCCTCCTGATCCCACTGGGCTTCCTCCTCGCGATCCTGCTCAGCGGACGCGTGAAGGGCAGCGGGGCGCTGCGGGCGCTGGTCTTCGCCCCGGCGATCATCGCGCCGATCCTCGTCGGACTGATCTGGATCTTCATCCTGGACCCGAAGATCGGCCTGGTGAACGCCTTCCTGCTGGCGATCGGCGTGCCCGCGCACCCGCAGTGGATCGGCGGCCCCACGCTCAGCCCGTACTCGATCGGCTTCGTCTACCTCTGGCAGCAGATCGGGTTCGTGCTGACCATCTTCTACGCCGGCCTGCGCATGCTGCCGCGCGACGTGATGGAGGCCGGCAGCCTGGATGGGGCGAGCCGCTGGCAGCAGCTGCGGTACATCCAGATCCCCATGCTGCGCGAGACGTTCGGCATCGTCACCGCCCTCGTCGTCACCGGCGTCTTCAAGGTCTTCGAGCTCGTCTACGCACTCACCGGCGGCGGTCCCGTCCACCTCTCCGAGGTCATGGTCAGCTACATGTACCACATCACCTTCACCACCCAGCAGTACGGCTACGGCATGGCCCTGGCCGTGGTGGTGTTCGTGATGGGCGCGCTCGCCTCCGCGGCCATGTTCCTCGGCAACCGCCGTAAGGGAGAAGTCCGTTGAGTATCGACACCGAGGTCAAGATGTCACTCGCGTCTCCGGCGGCCCCCGGCGAGACCCCGCCCAGGCCGCGACGCCGCAGCCGCGGAAGGATCGTCGTCGCGGCGGTCGCCTACCTGATCACCTTCGTGATCCTGTTCCCGCTGCTGTGGATCGTGCTGCTGTCGTTCCAGACCAACGACAACATCCTGGGCCACCCGTTCTCGTTGTCGGACCTCACCCTGGCCAACTACCAGCAGGCCCTGGAGACCCTCAACCTGCTGGTGATGTACAAGAACACGCTGATCCTGGCCGTCGTCTCGGTCACGGTCGGGCTGGTCATCTCGTACATGGCCGCGTTCGCACTCACCCGGATGGTCTTCCGCAGCGGCCGGCGCCGTACGCAGACAACGCTGCGCTTCTACTTCCTGGCCGGCCTCGCCATCCCGGTCTATGTCCTGCTGTTCCCGGTGTACCGGCTCGACATCGCTTTCGGCCTGTTCGGTACCTACTTCGCGCTGATCCTGCCGTACATCGCCGTCACGATCCCCTTCAACATCCTGCTGCTGACCGGCTTCCTGCGGGACTTTCCCGAGGAGATCGAGCAGGCCGCGGTGATGGACGGGGCCGGGCTGTGGCGCATGGCCTGGAAGGTCGTCTTCCCGCTCATGCGGCCGGTCGTCGCCACCCTCGCGATCCTCAACGTCATCTACGTCTGGAACGAGTTCCCCTTCGCGGTCACCCTCATCAACGACCCGAACATGACCACCGTGTCCCTCGGCGTCTCCCAGTTCCAGGGCGTCTACAGCGTCGACTACGGCGCCATGATGGCGTCCGCCACTCTCGTCCTGCTGCCGCAGCTGGCGATCTACGCGGCCTTCCAGAAGCAGGTCATCGCGGGCATGACCGCGGGCGCCGTCCGCTGAAGCTTCCTTCGCGCATCACCGGTTCCCCTTCGTCGGGACTGCCGGGCGACGGCATTGCCTCTTCTCCCTCCCCTTCTTCCTGAGAGCGCGGAGAACACCATGAACAGAACCACCCCAGGACTGTCCCGGCGAAGCTTTCTGCAGATCACCGGGGCCACCGGGCTGACCGCCGCAGTCACCGCCTGCGGCGCCGGCGGGAGTTCGTCCGGCGGCTCGTCCGGCTCCCTGACCGTGCTGTGCGAGTCGGGCGGCCACGCCGAACTGACCAAGATCGCCGCGGCGTTCAAGAAGGAGACGGGACACGCCGTCACCTTCGTCGAACTGCCCTACGACGGCCTGTACAACCGGCTCAATAGCGAACTGTCCACAGGATCCGTGTCGTTCGACCTCGCCGCGGTCGACGCGATCTGGCTGCCGACCTTCGCCGATGCCTTCCAGTCGCTCGACGACCTGTTCACGGCCGACGTGACGGCCGACCTGTTCCCGTCCCTGGTGGACGGGGCCCAGATCAAGGGCAAGTACGTCGGCATGCCGGCGTGGACCAACGCGGAGATCCTCTTCTACCGCAAGGACCTCTTCGAGGACGCGAGCGAGAAGGCTGCGTTCCGGAAGAAGCACGGCTACGAGCTCGTGCCTCCCGGTAGTTGGCAGCAGTTTCAGGACACGGCCGCCTTCTTCACCCGGGGCACCAAGCTCTACGGCACCGATGTGAAGGGCGCCGTGGAGACCGAGTGGCTCGCCCATGTGCTGCAGGCCGGTTCCCCCGGCGTCGTGCTCGACGACTCCGGCAACGTGATCATCGACAACGCGCAGCACGTCGCCGCGCTGAAGTTCTGCTCCGACCTCAACAACCGCCTGAAGGTGAGCCCGCCCGGGGCCGCCCAGCTGGACTGGGCCGGTGCGCAGAACCTGTTCAACCAGGGCAAGACCGCGATGATGCGGTTCTGGGCACACGCCTACCCGCTGATCCCGAAGGACTCCCCGGTCCATGGCAAGGTCGGCGTCGCACCGATGATCGCGGGCAACGCCGGGATCGGTGCCATCCCGGGCCCCTTCTATCTGTCCATCCCGAACGCCGGCAAGAACAACGACCTGGCCAAGCAGTTCATCAAGTTCGCCTACGACAACAACAAGCTGGCCATCCAGTCCTCTCTCGGGCTCGCGGCGCGCAAGTCCGCGTACTCCTCCTACGCGAGCAAGCCCGGCTACGAGCACTTCAAGGCGCTGCTGACCACGCTGGACGGGCCGGCCACCAAGTCGCGTCCCGCCAGCCCGAAGTGGCAGCAGATCGTGGACACGGTGCTGGTGCCCACGATCCAGAAGTCCCTGACCCAGGGCGCGGACTACGCCGCGCTGCTGTCCACGGCACGTCAGGAGGTGGAGAAGCTTGTCAAGTAGCACCGACCACCTGGTGCACAAAGCGGTCGCGCCGCCGACGCCGGCCGCCAAGCCTCCGCGCAGACGGCCGATGTCGGACAAGCGGTTCGCCCTCGTGCTCATCCTGCCGGCGGCCGCGTTTCTCGCCGTCTTCGTCGCCTGGCCGCTGGTCAAGCTCGTCATCGACAGCTTCCACGACATCGCTCCGCTGGCCGGCACCCGCCGCTTCATCGGGTTCGACAACTACACGGACGCGCTGGCCTCGTCGGACTTCCTGCACGCCGCGCTGCGCACCCTCCTGTACACCGTGGTCGTCGTGACGCTGGAGTTCAGCCTCGGACTCGGCGCCGCGCTGCTGTTCAACGCCCTCGGGCAGCGCTCCCGGGTGCTGCGCACCGTGTTCCTGTACCCGCTGATGATCGCCCCCGTGGTCGCCGGCCTGCTGTGGCGGTTCCTGCTGATCGACAACTTCGGACTCGTCAACGCACTGCTCACCAAGGCCGGCATCCTGGACCACCCCGCCGACATCGGCTGGCTGTCCGACCCGGACATCGTGCTGATCTCGGTCGCCCTGCCCGACATCTGGCTCACGACGTCCTTCATGACCCTCGTGCTCTTCGCCGGCCTGCAGCACATCCCCGGCGACGTCCTGGAGGCGGCCAGGCTCGACGGCGCGGGCGCACGCCAGCAGCTGTTCCGGATCATCCTGCCGCTGCTGCGGCCGGTCATCGCCGTCGCGCTGATCGTCCGCGGCATCGACGCCGCCCGCGCCTTCGACACCATCGTCATCCAGACCAACGGCGGCCCCGAGTCCGCGTCGACCACGCTGAGTCTGCTGATCTACCGCACCACTGTGCGCTTCGGGGAGCAGGGCCTGGCCTCCGCCATGGGCACCCTCTACCTGATCGCCATGCTCGCCGTCGCCATCGTCACGATGCGCATGATCTGGCGGCCCGGAAAGGGGCAGTCATGACCGCCGTACCGGACCGGCTCGCCACCAGGCGATCGCTGCTGTGGGCACTGCTGCTCGTGGTGGTCGCCGCGTACGCTTTCCCGTTCCTGTACCTGATGCTCACCTCCTTCAAGACGCCGTCGGACGCCCTCGCGGTACCGCCGACGATCCTGCCGAAGGTGTGGAGCCTGGAGAACTTCGCCAAGGCGCTGGACACCCCGGGCGTGACCGCCGCGTTCATCAACAGCATCACCACCGCGGTCCTCAGCACCGTGATCTCCCTCGTTCTGGCCGTGCCCGCGGCCTACGCCGTGTCCCGCTTCGGCACGGTCAGCGGCCGGGTGTTCATCGTGGTGGCCCTGGTGACCAGGATGGTCCCGCCCGTCGCCATCGGCGTGCCGCTGATCGGGATGATGAAGTCCCTGGGCCTGACCGACACACCGGTCGGAACGGCGATCGCCCACACGACGATCTCGCTCCCGCTGTCCATCTGGCTCATGGTCAGCTTCTTCGAGGCCGTGCCCGCCGAGCTGGAGGACGCGGCCAAGGTCGACGGCTGCAGCCGGATGGGCGCACTGATCCGGGTGGTTCTCCCGGTCGTCTCGGGCGGTGTCGCCGTGACGGCGATCTTCGCCTTCCTGGCGTCCTGGAACGAATTCCTCTTCGCCCTGCTCCTGACCGCGGTCAAAGCCCAGACCGTGCCGATCCTCATCGCCAACTTCCAGACCCAGTACGGCCTCCAGTGGGGCCCCATGACCGCGATGGCCACCCTCTACTCGATCCCGGTCATCCTGCTCACGCTCGTCCTGCAACGGCGGATCGTGGCCGGCCTCACCCTGGGCGCGGTCAAGGGCTGATTTACCCCCTCTGCCCCGGGCCGACCGCCCGGCTGCGCAACCGAAAGGACACCTGCTCCATGTCCGTCCGCTCCTTCTCCCTCGGCGACGATCTGCTCGGCCGCGCCGCCCGGCGGCGCCGGTCCCGCTCCGCACGGGTCGCCAGCTGGGACCACACCGGCCTCAACGAGGACGCGTTCATCGTGATGCCGGGCGAGACCGCCGTCCTCGCCGACCTGGAAGGCCCCGGCGCGATCACCCACCTGTGGTTCGTCCAGGGCTGCCGCGTCGTCCTCGGCCCCGGCCTGTTCGACGCCCGCCAGGCGGGCACCGCCATGGTCGAGTTCAACAACGCGCTCGGCTACAACTGGGAGGTCAACGACCCCGACTACTACCGCAAGGTCGTCATCAAGATGTACTGGGACGACCAGGAGCACCCGTCCGTCGTCGCTCCGCTCGGCGACTTCTTCGGCGTCGGCAACTCCATGCCGGCCAGTTTCCAGTCGATGCCCTTCACGGTCTCCGTCAAGGACGACTCGGAACGCGTGTACGGCGGCCCCGCCGCCTTCAACTGCTTCCTGCCGATGCCCTTCAACCGGCGCGCCCGCATCGAGGTCGAGAACCAGGGCGGGCACCCGTACGTCCAGTACTTCTACATCGACTACGAACTCTTCGCCGAGGACCTCCCCGACGACACCCTCTACTTCCACGCCCACTGGCGCCGCGACAACCCCTGCGACGGCTGGGGTCCCGACCTGCAGGTCAACAGCCTGGAGACACAGGTCCCCAACCTCGACGGCAACGACAACTACGTCATCCTCGACACCGAGGGCGCCGGCAACTACATCGGCTGCGTCCACACCGTCAACCACTTCACCGGCACCTGGTGGGGCGAGGGAGACGACATGATCTGGATCGACGAGGACTTCGACCCGGACGGCACCACCAGCTGGCCCCCGTCCATGCACGGGACCGGCGGCGAGGACTACTTCAGCCACGGCTGGGGCATGCAGAAGATCAACTATCCGTTCCAGGGCACGATCATCCACGAGGAAGACGTCCCCGGCCTCCAGGTCCACTACCGCTTCCACCTCGCCGACCCCGTCCGCTTCAACGAACGCATCCGCGTCACCATGGAGCACGGCCACGGCAACCACCTCGCCGACGACTGGTCCACCACCGCGTACTGGTACCAGACCCTCCCCGCCCCCCGCCTCGACATCCTCCCCGTCGAGCAGCGCCTCCCCCGCAAGGCGGAAGGCCCTGGCATGAAGGACCTCCTCACCGTCGACCGCACCACGCTCGACCCACTCCGTCAGCGGATGTACGAGCAGCGCGACGCCCGCATGGCCGACTTCACCGCCCAGCGCGTCGAGTGGTTCGAGCGCCGAGCCGTCGAATCCCGCGAACGCGCCGCCAGGAACAAGGAGTTCGCCGCCGAGGTGCGTGCCAGGTTCCTCGTCGGCGCACGGCGCTGATCACGTCGCGTCTCTGCTGCGTTCGCGTACTTGGCGACAGCATGGAACGCCGAGAGAGTGCCTGACGGGCATCTGCCCAGCTCAGGCGCTCTTTCTCCATTGAATGACGGCCAGTGCCGATGACCGGAACTCTTCCCGGGCAGCCCGCCGGGTCCTGCGGCAAGCGCATGGACTCCCGGTCGGACAGCGGCGGCACTGGCTGACGCCGCCCTGCCTGCTCAAGCCCGCACCTTGCTGAAGCAGGGCGGTAATGCGCCGGCCGTGGCCGCAGGGCAGTGGCCGCTCGCAGCTGGCACGATGTGGTCCGCCTTCATGCAGCCCCCCGCTATAGGGGCGGTTACTCCGACGTCGTCGCCGTCCTGACACAGCTCGACCCGGGCCGTCGCGCCGGGCGGGCTTGCGGACGTTGGTCAGCGCCTCCTGGGCCGTCCGGTAGAGGGCCCGCTGGGCGGGTGTGTGCCCACGGTGGGGCGAGCCGTCAGCTCTGCATGAGTGCCGCCTGCTGACACGACGCGGTCCTCACCGAAAGCGGTCACGGCGAGGTCCACCACGCGGCATCGTGAGCGAGACGGCCGACGCAGGAGCGGCGCTCCGGTCGTGGTCAGTGGCACCCTTGAACGCTCACGCAGCGTGACGAAGTGCACCATCCGTTCGAGGCGTCGGACGGAAGCGCGGGGCGACCGGCGGGCGGCCGACGGCATGTCCTACGGTTTCCGGAAGGTGCCCGGAGTTTTTCCGGGCGTACAGCTACGGAGGTGGGGATGGTGGCCGGGGAAGGCGCTCAGCGCAAGACAGGCACGCGGAGCCCGGATGGGGCGCCGAAGGTGACGATCACCGAGATCGCGCGGGAGGCCGGGGTGTCCGTGCCGACTGTTTCGCGGGTCGTCAACGGGCGCTCGGACGTTTCGCCCGCCACCCGTGCCCGGGTCGAGGACCTGCTGCACCAGCACGGCTACCGCCGCCGCCCGGCCGCGTCCGGCACCCGGGCGGTCCTGCTCGACCTCGTCTTCAACGATCTGGACAGCCCCTGGGCCGTCGAGATCATCCGGGGCGTCGAGGAGGTCGCGCACGAGGCCGGTGTAGGCACGGTGCTCTCCGCCATCCACGACCGGGCGGGGTCCGCGCGGCAGTGGATGACCAATCTGCGGGCCCGCCCGTCCGACGGCGTGATCCTTGTGACGTCGGTGCTCGAACCGGGGATCCACGACGAACTGCGCCGCTTGGGTGTGCCGTTGGTGGTGATCGACCCGGCCGGTTCGCCGGCCACCGAGGCGCCGACCGTGGGCGCCACCAACTGGACGGGCGGGATGGCTGCGACCGAACATCTGCTCCAGCTCGGACACCGCAGGATCGGGTTCATCGAGGGCCCGCCCAGGCTGCTGTGCTCGCGTGCCCGGCTCGACGGCTACCGGGCGGCGCTCGACGTGGCCGGAGTGGCGGTCGACAACGCCCTGACCGTGCCCGGTGACTTCTACCACGAGTCCGGATTCACCGGGGCGGGACGGCTGTTGGACCTCGACGAACCGCCGACCGCGATCTTCGCGGCAAGTGACCAGATGGCGCTCGGAGCGATCGAGGCGCTGCGGCGGCGCGGGCTTCGGGTGCCGGAGGACATGAGCATCGTCGGCTTCGACGACCTGCCCGAGGTGCGCTGGTGCGCGCCTCCGCTCACGACGGTTCGCCAACCTCTGTCCGACATGGGCAAGCTGGCTGCCAGGATGCTCCTCGACCTCGCGCGGAACGTCGAGCCGGCCTCGCCGCGAGTGGAACTGGCGACCGAGCTGGTGGTCCGCGCGAGCACCGCGCCGCCGCGCCACGCATAACGGAACGTAACACTCCGGGGGTGTCAACGGCCTTTTTTGTCAAGGCCGTTGACACCCCCCTTTCGTGCCCGTAACTTCCATGGCCATCTCTCACAGTTATCGGAAATTTTCCGGAAGGTGTGCCATGTCAGCCTCCGCTCGAGCCGTCATCTCCGTATCCGGCGCCTCGTCCTCCTCCTTCTCCCGCCGCCGGTTCCTGGGGACCGCGTCGGCGGTGGGCCTGGGGGCGGCCGGCCTGTCCGCCTGCTCGGACTCAGGGTCCACCACCGACAGCCAGGGCCGGACCGTCGTGGAATGGTGGAACATCCAGACCACGGAGCCGTCGAAGAGCGTCTGGGCCGAGCGGGCGAAGGCGTTCGAGGCCACGCACCCCGATGTGCGCATCAAGCTCGTCACGATGGAGAACGATGCCTACAAGTCGAAGATGACGGCACTGACCAGTTCCGGAAAGCTGCCGGACATCTACCACACGTGGGGCGGCGGCGTTCTCAAGCAGCAGATCGACGCAGGTCTGGTGGAGGACCTCACGTCCTCCACCAGCTCCTTGACCGACACCCTCGTGCCGGCGTCGGTCAAGGCGTACCAGTTCGACGGGAAGACGTACGCCGTGCCCTTCGACATCGGCGCCGTCGGGTTCTGGTACAACAAGGCGCTGTTCGCCAAGGCCGGTATCGAGGCACCGCCCGCCACCTGGGTCGACTACCTCGACGCGGTCAGGAAGCTGAAGAGCGCCGGAATCACCCCCATCGCCCTCGCGGGCAAGGAGAAATGGCCCGGCATGTACTACTGGGCGTACCTGGCCATGCGGATCGCCGGGATCGACGGCATGCAGGCGGCCGCCGACGCCAAGGACTTCACCGGCGACGACTTCGTCAAGGCGGGTGAGCGCCTCAAGGAACTCGTCGCGCTCCAGCCGTTCCAGAAGGGCTTCCTCGGCGCCGCGTACTCCACGCCCACCGGCGAGGCGGCCGCGATGGGCAACGGCAAGGCGGCGATGGAGCTGATGGGTCAGTGGGCGCCCGTCGTCCAGGCCGACGCGGGCAAGGGCATCGGCAAGGATCTCGGATTCTTCCCGTTCCCCGCTGTCGCCGGCGGCAAGGGCGCACAGACCGACGTGTTCGGCGGAGGCGGCGGCTACGCGGTGCGCAAGGGAGCGCCCAAGGCTGCCGTGGACTTCCTGAAGTTCTTCATGTCGGCCGAGTCCGACCGCGTTCTTGTGTCGAAGGGCTCGATGATGCCCGTCGTCGAGGACGCCGCGAGCGCCCTGACCGATCCCAACCTCAAGCTCGTCTCCGACGCCCTCGGCAAGGCGACCGGCTTCCAGCTCTACCTCGACCAGGCGTACCCGCCCGCCGTCGGACAGGAGATCAACGACTCGGTGGCCGCCCTGATCGCCGGATCCAAGTCGCCCGAGCAGGTGGCCCGTTCGGTCACCCAGGTCGCGAAGAGCCAGTGACCGCCATGGCTTCCACGTACGTGAAGGACCCCGCGGCCGCCCCCGCTCCACCGAAGCAGCCGGACACCGGCGCGGGCCGGTCGCGGGCCCGTCGGATCGTCGACTGGCTGACCGCCTTCAGCTTCACCCTGCCCGCCCTGCTCCTGTTCGGCGTGCTCGTGCTCGCCCCGATCCTGTACGCCCTGTACGTCAGCCTGTTCAACTGGGGCGGCTTCGGCTCCCCTTCGGACTATGTGGGCCTCGACAACTACAGCCGGCTCCTGCGTGATCCGGTCTTCCTGGGCGACCTGTGGCGCGGGCTGCTGCTCGTGCTGTTCTCGGTGTGCGTGCAGCTGCCGTTCGCGCTCGGCATGGCCGTGCTGCTCAACCAGAAGCTGCGCGGCCGGGCCCTGTACCGGACCTTGTTCTTCGCCCCGTACGTCCTGTCCGAGGTCATCACCGGCGTCCTGTTCTCCATGATCTTCGCGCCGGGGGACGGGCTCGCCGACAACGTGCTCGGCTCGGTCGGCCTCGACGGCCTCGGCGGACTGTGGTTCGCCGACCAGGACCATGTGCTGCCGACCCTGTTCCTCGTCATGACGTGGAAGTACTTCGGCTTCCACATGATGCTGTACCTGGCCGGACTGCAGGGCATTCCCGCCGAACTGCACGAGGCGGCCCGCATCGACGGGGCGGGCCCCTGGCAGCGCTTCCGCCACATCACCCTGCCGCTGCTCGGGCCGACGGTCCGCATCAGCGTGTTCCTCTCCGTGATCGGCGCCGTCCAGCTCTTCGACCTGGTGTGGGTGATCACGCAGGGCGGCCCCGACCACCACTCCGAGACCATGGCCGTGACCATGTTCCAGTTCGGCTTCAAGCGCTTCGAGATCGGCTACGCCAGCGCGATCAGCATCGGCATGTTCCTCATCAGCCTCGTCTTCGCCCTCATCTACCAGCGCTCCGTGCTGCGTCGCGACACCGAAGGAGCCCTCACCACCATGCGAGCCTCCCGATGAGCGCGGGCACGCGCAGAAGGCTGCGCTCCGCACCGCTGTACGTGATCGTGTGGCTGGTCGGCGTCGTCATGGTCACGCCGCTGCTGTACGCGTTCGTGTCCGGGTTCAAGTCCACCGATCAGCTCTCCCGCAACACCTTCGGCCTGCCCTCGCCGTGGGTGGCGTCCAACTACACCGATGTGCTCGCCTCCGGCTCGTTCTGGCGCATGCTGGGTTCGTCCACGCTGATCGCGGTCGGCACGACCGTACTGACCGTGGGCACCGCGGCCCTCGCCGCCTTCGCGCTGGCCCGATTCGCCTTCCGCGGCCGGGAGTTGCTCTTCACCCTGTTCACCGCGGGGCTGATGTTCCCGTTCGCCGTGGCGATCCTGCCGCTGTTCGTCCTGTTGCGCACCTTCGGGCTGCTCGACAACCCATGGGGCGTGATCCTGCCGCAGGCGGCGTTCGGCCTGCCCATGACCATCGTCATCCTGCGCGGTTTCTTCCGGGAGATCCCCGGAGAGCTCGAGGAGGCGGCCACCCTCGACGGCTGCTCGGCGTTCGGCTTCTTCTGGCGGATCCTGCTGCCCATGGCGCGGCCCGCCCTCGGTACCGTGTCGATCCTCGCCATCGTCGGAAGCTGGAACAACTTCCTTCTTCCGCTGCTGGTGTTCAGTGAACAGACCTGGTGGACGATCCCCATCGGCGTCCAGCAGTTCCAGGGCCAGTACGCCACCGACATCGCCCGCGTCTTCGCCTATCTCGTCCTCGCCATGGTGCCGGCCCTCGCCTTCTACGCCGCCGCCGAACGGCAGTTGATCGGCGGCATCACGATGGGCGCCACCAAGGGCTGAGTCCCGCAGGCCACCCCCTTACCAGCACCACACCTGAGGAGTTCCATGGTCGAGCCATGGCAGGACACCACCCTGCCCGCCCACGTCCGGGCGGCGGACCTGCTCGCCCGGATGACCACCGAGGAGAAGACCGCCCAGCTGTCCAGCGTCTGGATCGGTGCCGACACCGAGGGGGCCGACGTTGCACCCGGCCAGCACACCTACGCGGCCCGCAGCGCCGCCCTCGACGCGCTCCTTCCCTACGGCCTGGGCCAGCTCACCCGGCCCTTCGGCACCGTTCCCGTCGACCCCGCCGAGGGCGCCGCCCGCCTCGCCGAACTGCAACGCCTGATCCGCGCCGGCAACCGGTTCGCGCTGCCCGCGATCGCCCACGACGAGTGCCTGACCGGGTTCACCGCCTGGCAGGCCACCATCTTCCCCACGCCGCTCGCCTGGGGTGCCACCTTCGACCCCGAGCTGATCACCGAGATGGCCCGGGCGATCGGTACGTCGATGCGCGCCGTCGGCGTTCACCAGGGCCTCGCCCCGGTCCTGGACGTCGTACGGGATCCGCGGTGGGGCCGCACCGAGGAGTGCATCGGCGAGGACCCGTACCTCGTCGGCATCATCGGCACCGCCTACGTGCGGGGCCTCGAGACCGCCGGGATCGTCGCCACGCTCAAGCACTTCGCCGGGTACTCGGCCTCACGCGCCGCCCGTAACCACGCGCCCGCCTCGCTCGGCCCGCGCGAACTCGCCGACGTGATCCTGCCGCCGTTCGAGATGGCGGTGCGCGACGGCGGCGCCCGGTCCGTGATGCCCGCCTACAACGACATCGACGGCCTTCCCGCCCACGCCCACACCCAGCTGCTCACCGGGCTCCTGCGCGAACAGTGGGGATTCACCGGCACCGTGGTCTCGGACTACTACGGCGTCTCGCTCCTGGAGGAAGCGCACCGGGTCGCCGACGGAGAGGACCAGGCCGCACGGATCGCTCTCGCGGCAGGGGTCGACGTGGAACTGCCGGCGGCCCGCTGCTTCAGCCCTGCGGACCCGCTCCCCGAGGACCTGCTCGATCGGGCCGCGCTGCGCGTTCTCACACAGAAGTGCGAACTGGGGCTGCTCGACCCCGACTGGGAGCCCGTCCCGGGCGGCGCGCCCGTCGACTTCAACCCCCCGCACATGCGGGATCTGGCACAGAAGGTCGCCGAGGAGTCGGTCGTCCTGCTGGCCAACGACTCCGGCGTGCTGCCGCTGCGCGACGGCCTGCGCATCGCGCTGCTCGGTCCGCTCGCCGACGAGCAGGCCGCGATGCTGGGCTGCTACACGTTTCCCCGGCACGTGGGCGTGCACCATCCCGAACTGCCGACCGGGGTCGAGGTGCCGACACTCGCCGAGGCGCTGCGCGCCGAGCTGCCGGGCGCCGTGTTCGTCGACGATCCGGCGGCGGCCGAGGTCTGCCTGGCCGTGGTCGGGGACCGGTCGGGTCTGTTCGGGCGCGGCTCGTCGGGCGAGGGATGCGACGCGGAGGACCTGCAACTGCCCTACGGACAGGCGGAGTTGCTGGACGAGGCGCTGGCCTCCGGCGTGCCGGTCGTCATCGTCGTCCTCAGCGGAAGGCCCTACGCGCTCGGCCCCTGGGCCGACCAGGCAGCCGCCGTGGTCCAGGCGTTCTTCCCCGGGCAGGAAGGCGGCGGCGCCGTCGCGGGCGTCCTGTCCGGGCGCGTCGAGCCGTCCGGACGGCTGCCGCTCGGCGTGCCGCGCACCCCCGGCGGCCAGCCCGCGCCCTACCTCGCCCCGCCGCTCGGCCGGCATGGCTTCCCCAGCACCGTGGACCCGACGCCCCTCTACCCCTTCGGGCACGGCCTGTCCTACACGACGTTCGCCTGGGACACCCCCCAGTGCGACGCCCCCGAACTGCCCACCGACGGCGAGACCACGCTGCACCTCACCGTCCGCAACACCGGCGAGCGGCCCGGCACCGAGGTCGTCCAGCTCTACCTCCACGACCCCGTCGGCACCGTCGCCCGCCCCGAGGTCCGGCTCGTCGGCTACGTCCGCGTCACGCTCGATGCCGGCGCGTCCGCCGAGGTCCACGCCACGTTCCCGGCCGACCTCGCCGCGTACACCGGCGCCGACGGCCGCCGCGTCGTCGAACCGGGCGCCCTCGAACTGCGCGTCGCCGCATCCAGCGAACACGTCCACCACACCGTGCCGCTCACCCTGACCGGCCCCGTACGCGAGGTGGGGCACGAGCGGCGGATGCGCTGCGAGCTTCGTGTGAAGTGACCCCACAGACCAGCTTCGCGCACAGCAACTGCACCGTCTCATTCCACAGTTGAGGAGATGCACCATGCGCACACCCGCACGCCGTTTCCGCGTCGGATCCGCCGCGCTCGCCGCGTCCGCGGCCCTGCTGCTCGGCCTCGCCGTAGCGCCCACCGCCCAGGCCGGCACCGACGGCGCGAAGGCGACGAAGACGCTGCACGAACTGGCTCGCGAGTCCGGTCGCTACTTCGGCGCCGCCGTCGACAACCCGGAACTCGCCGACGCCGAGTTCGCCGACCTGCTCGGCACCGAGTTCGGCCAGACGACCCCTGGCAACGGCATGAAGTGGTACGCCACGGAACCCCAGCGCGGTGTCTTCGACTTCACCGCGGGCGACGAGATCGTGAACTACGCTCGCGCGAACGGCCTGAAGGTCCGCGGGCACACTCTGCTGTGGCACTCCCAGCTCCCGGACTGGCTCACCTCCGGCACCTGGACCGCCGACGAACTGCGCTCCATCCTGAAGAACCACATCACGAAGGTGGTGAAGCACTACAAGGGCAAGGTCTTCGCGTGGGACGTCGCCAACGAGATCATGAACGAGGACGGCACCTACCGCGAGAACATCTTCTACAAGACCCTCGGCCCCGGCTACATCGCCGACGCCCTGCGCTGGGCCCGCGCCGCCGACCCCGAGGTCAAGCTGTACCTCAACGACTACAACGTCGAGGCCCTCGGCCCGAAGTCGGATGCGTACTACACCCTGATCGAGCGGCTCAAGAAGGAGCGCGTCCCGATCGACGGGTTCGGCCTGCAGGGCCATCTCGCCCTCCAGTACGGTTTCCCCGGCGGCCTGAAGGAGAACCTGCAGCGCTTCGCCGACCTCGGCGTCGACGTCGCCATCACCGAACTCGACATCCGCATGATCCTGCCCTCCGACGAGACCAAGCTCGCAGAACAGGCCGACTGGTACGGGCAGGTGACCGACGCTTGCCTGGCCGTACGGCGCTGTGTGGGCATCACACTGTGGGGCTACACGGACCGGCACTCGTGGATCCCCGCGGTCTTTCCCGGTGAGGGAGCGGCCCTGCCCTGGGACGAGAACCTGAGGCACAAGCCCGCCTACGACGCGATCCGCAACGCGCTCACGGCGGCCGGGTCGTAGGCGTCAGGGCTGCTTCGCCCGGCCCGCCCGAACGTCACACGGGCCCGCGCCGAGTTCGCGGCGGCATGCCTGTCGGACGCCTGTAGGCGTCGCCGCCGCGGCTGTAGGTGTGGTTCAGCCGCATCGCCCGGGCCTGCCCGGGGGGCGAGCGTGGGGTGGCAGCGGCAGCGGGCCTGGATGGAGGTCTTCTCGTCCGCGCTGATGACGTACTCGTCCGCGCCGAGCGGTCGCCCCCGCCAGGTGCGCGCGTACAGGTCCAGCACACGCTCGGCCTTGGCGCGGAAGTCGGGGTCGGTGATGAAGCTCCAGGAGCAGTACTGCCAGGGCTTGAGCGCGTCCTGGTCCAGCCAGCGGCGCACGGTGGAGGCCGACACGGCCGGGGCGATGCCCCGTTGCATGGCCTCGCGGGCCAACTCCGGTCACGACCAGCGCGCCAGCGGGGCGCCGGTCTCGGCGGGCAGTTGGCAGGCCAGCGCCTTGACCAGGGCGGCCTGCAGCGCGGTGAACGAGGGCGGTCGACCGGGGCGCGGGCGGTCGGCCAGCCCGGACATACCCTCTTCGGCGAACCGGCCCCGCCAGGTCCGCACGGTGTCCACGTGCAGACCCGTCTCGCGGGCGATGCCCGCGTTGGAGCGGCCCCGTGCCGCGTGGAGCACGACATGCGCCCGCATCCGGCTCTGGTGGGAAGTCTTTCGGCCGTAGGCCATCTTCTTCAGCCAGTGCCTCTGCGAGGCGGTCAGCGATATCGGGCAGGCAGCAGCAATGGGCAAGGCAGGCAGGCCGATCAGCAGAAGTGGATCTTACCGGCTGAAGCCTGCCGCACCACGGACGCCGGAGACCAGGCAGGATGACCCCATGCCCACCGTGCCGGAGTCGACCAAGGCCTCCCTCGCCCAGAAGCTGACCGCGCGAGCCCGTACCGCCTGGCCCAAGCTCGCCGGCCTGGACGTCCGCTACCGCGGTCAGTTCGCCTACGTCGACGGCGAACTTGCCGACGGCGAGTCCATCAAACTCATGCGTCTGCGCTTTGGCGGCTCGTCAGCACCTGGGGCTTCGCCCTCTACCTCGCCAGCACCGACAAGTACGAAGACACGATCCTGCCCACCGGCAGCTTCGTCGGCACTCCCGAAGAAGCCCTGGACTGTGCCTACGGCCTCTACCTCACCGCCCCGGCATCTGAGCCCGGATCCGCCATCGTTGATCTCGACTACGGCCACAGGAGCACACCCGTGACAGGCGCGATGTCCTTCCTGCTCGAACGCCTGCATGCGGCCGGCCTGACCGACATCGTCGCGGCCGAGCCAGCCACTGGAGGCCTCGCCGCGACCGCGGGGCTCGCGCGCCGCGGTGACGGCACGTCGGTGTTCGTCAAGGCGTTCGGCAAGCCGCCGTCGGACGACACCTTCGCCGCGGAGGCCGAGGGGCTCACCGCGCTGCGCGAGGCGGGCGGCCTCGCCACGCCCGAGATCATCCTCGCGGACCGCGACTTGCTCGTGCTGTCCGTACTGCAGCCCCGGCCGGGCACCGAGGCCTTCTGGGAGCAGCTCGCGCATGCGCTCGCCCACCTGCACACCACCACGCGGTACCCCCGATTCGGGTGGCACCGGGACAACTGGCTGGGCCGTCGTCGGCAGGTCAACACCTGGGATGACGACGGGTTCGAGTTCTTCGCCCAGCACCGTCTGCTGCGCTGGCTCGGCGAGCGTCGCGTCCACGAGGCGCTCGATGCCACGGACCGGGCGGCGCTGGAGCGGCTGTGCGACCGGCTGCCCGAGCTGCTGCCGGTCAGGCCCGCGTGCCTGACGCACGGCGACCTGTGGGCGCTGAACGTCATGGCCACCCCCGACGGGCGGCCCGCGCTGATCGACCCGGCCGTGTCGTACACGTGGGCCGAGGTCGACCTGGCCCACCTGTGGACGACGGCGCCGCCGCCCGAGGCGCATGTGTTCTTCGAGCTGTACGCCGAGCTGACCGGGCTCGACCGCGACTGGCGCGAACGGATGCCGATCCTCCAGCTACGCCAGCACCTGGCCGTGATCGCCCAGTTCGACCCCGACTGGGGCGCCGCCGACCTCGTGCGCGCCACGCTCGCCCCGTTCCGGCAGCGGCCCTGAGCGCAGCTGAGTAGACGCCAGACACGACACCGACTCCGGAGTCAACCGTTCCTACTGATCTCTTCGGGTTGTTGTCGGGTGACGTGTGCTGATCCCTGCGGTATCCCGGTGGTATGCGGTACGCGCAGGGTGGCGGACTGACCGC
>NZ_JBHWJT010000034.1:0-80877 GCF_042731325.1 Streptomyces sp. NPDC059866
GTGGATGCGTGCGGCCGCACGCATCCACGGCGCGACGGCACCCCACTGCTAAAGTGGAGGTACCCCTCCACTGTAGCGGAGGCTCACCTCCGGTTCAATTCCGTCCGGCCCCAGGGAGGCAGCAATGACGGCCCAGACGTTTCCCGTGAGCGAGATCGTGGCGTCCCGGCGGCCGCACCGGAAGGACGCCGCCCGCAACTACGACGCCCTGCTGGCCGCCGCGCGCGAGGCGTTCGCCGAGCACGGCGCGGACGCCTCCCTGGAGGACATCGCCCGTCGCGCGGGCGTCGGCATCGGCACGCTGTACCGGAACTTCCCGACCCGTCGGCATCTGTTCGAGAGCGTGTACGCGGGCGAGGTGAACGACCTGTGCCAGGTCGCCCAGGAGGTCGCGGACCAGGAACCGTGGGAGGCGCTCACGGCCTGGCTGCACCGGTTCACCGGCTACCTGGTGACCAAGCGGGCGGTCCGCGAGGCACTCAACGACGAGTCGGACATCTTCCTGGCCTGCCGGGAGTCGATGTACGCGGCCGGCACCCCGCTGTTCGAGCGGGCGCAGCAGGCCGGGGTGGCGCGCACGGACATGGACTTCGGCGACCTGGTGCGCATGGTCGCGGGCATCACCTCGACGAACTTCGTCGACGACGCCCAGCGCGACCGCGTCCTGTCCGTCGCGCTGGACGGCGTGCGCGCCGCGCGCTGAGGACATCACTACCTGCCCACCACCTCCTTGCGCAGCAGGTCCAGGAACGTGGGGGTGCCCTGCGTCGTGCGTACGTCGACGTAGGCGCGCACGTGGCGGTCCTCGACCGCGTGGTGCAGCAGCGCGTGGGCGAGGTCGGCGCGGGCGGTGTACCGGCCGGGCAGCCGTACCGTGCCGACCTGGTAGTCGCTGACCGTCTCCGTGTCGAACAGGCCGCCGGGGCGGATGACCGTCCACGCGTGGTCGGACTCGCGTACGACGTCCTCCATGCGGCGCATGTCGTCGTAGACCGTGCGGCCGAGGAAGCGCACGACCGCCGGTTCCAGCAGCCTGCGGAAGAGGAACCCTTCACCGGGTGCCGCCGTGTCGAAGAGGACGGTCGAGGTCACGGCCACCAGGCGTCGCACGTCGTGCTTGGTCATGGCCTGCGTGATGTGGGTGATACCGGCGGAGTACACCGTGACGGGACGGCGGCCGTACGGCACGCCGAGTGCCGAGATCACCGCGTCCTGTCCGGCCACGGCGGGTTCGACCGCCGCCGGATCGAGTACGTCCGCGCCGACGACGCGCAGCCGGGGGCCGGAGACCGGGAAGGCGTCGGGGCGGCGGGTGACGGCAGTGACCGAGTGTCCTGCGGCGAGGGCCTGTCGGGTGGTCTGCCGGCCGGTGGGGCCGTTCGCGCCGAAGATGACGATGTTCACTGGTTTTCCCCTCGTGCGTGTGGGTTTCCGCCAGTTGTGAGGGCGTGGGCGGCCGGGAGTGTGACATCGTCGGGCGCGCCGTAAGGGTTCCGTCATCTCCTGACCGTGGCGGTCCGGCCGTGCGCACGTCTTGAATGGATCTTCCGGAGAACGGAACGGGAGGAGACGCCGTGGGGCGTATGGGCAGGGTGTTCTTGGTGGCGCTGGTGCCGGCCGTGGCGCTGGTCGGGGCGGGGCTGTACTGGTTCCAGCCGTGGAAGCTGTGGCAGGACGAGACCGTGCAGGAGGCGCTGCCCGCGGCAACCGGCACACCGGCGCCCGCGCCGAGCACCTCGGCATCGCCGGAACCGGCAGGCCCGGTGACGGTGGCGCGCGGCGAGCTGATCAGTCACGAGCACGCCACGTCCGGCACGGTGACCCTGCTGCGGCTTGCGGACGGCTCCCACGTGCTGCGCCTGGAGGACCTCGACACCAGCAACGGCCCGGATCTGCGGGTGTGGCTGACGGACGCGCCGGTGAAGGAGGGCCGGGCAGGCTGGCATGTGTTCGACGACGGCGCGTACGAAAGCCTGGGGCAGCTCAAGGGAAACAGGGGCGACCAGAACTACGCCGTACCCGCCGGCGTGGACCCGGCCGCGTTCACGAGCGTGAGCATCTGGTGCGACCGGTTCGACGTGTCGTTCGGGGCGGCGGAGCTGGCCCCCGCATGAGCACCGTGCCGGCCCACGTCGGGGCGCCCGCCGCACCGGGCGCCCCTGGGGCCGTCACCGCGGGACAGCCGCCGTCCCCTGTGCGGCGGCTGTCTCCACGGCCATCGCCGTACCGAGCAGCCGCGTGAGCGCGAACTGTTCGGCCTGCGTGGCCGTGCCCAGGCTCAGCCGGGCCGGTACAGCGCGACGAGCAGTTCGATCACGGCCTGGGTGGCGGGGTGCGGGTCGTCGCGCCACCAGATCAGCCGTACGGCGACCGGTTCGGCGTCGCGCACCGGCCGGTAGACGACGCCGGGGCGCCGGTACTGGTGGGCGGTGGACTCCGCGGTCAGCCCGATGCACCGGCCCGTGGCGATCACGGTGAGCCAGTCGTCGACATCGTGGGTCTCCTCGGTGGCCGGGCGGGAGTCGGGGGGCCACAGGTCCACTGTCGTGGTGCCGGTGCGACGGTCGACGAGGAGCGTGCGCCCGCTGAGATCGGCGAGCCGGACGGAGCGACGCCGGGCCAGCGGATCGTCGGCGGCCAGGGCGCACAGCCGCCGTTCCAGGCCGACGATGGCGGAGTCGAGGCGCCGGTCGTCCGGCGCCCTGCGCACCACCGCCAGATCGCACATCCCCTCCAGCAGGCCCGCGGTGGGCGAGTTGACCCGCACCAGGTGCAGTTCGGTCTCCGGGTGGGCGGCGCCCCACCGGCGCTGGAAGGGGAGTGTGTGCCGGCCGAGTGCCGCCCAGGCGTAGCCGACCCGCACCTGGATGTGCCCGGCGGTGGCCTCCCGGACCAGGTGGTCCACCTCTACGAGCACCCGCCGGGCGTGCGCCAGGACCCGCAGTCCGGTCGCCGTCGGCGTCACCTGACGCGAGGTGCGCCTGAGCAGCCGTACGCCGAGGGCACGTTCGAGGGAGGCCAGAGTGCGCGACACGGCGGCCTGGGAGACGCCGAGCGCTGTCGCGGCGTCGGTGAAGGTGCCCTCGTCCACGATCGCGACGAGGCAGCGCAGTTGGCGTAGCTCCACATCCGCATCCATGACTCCAGCGTATGGATGGATCGGAGGTTGCATTTTGCGCAAGGGCCGTACGGCTGCACCATCGCGGGCATGCGAGCAGCTCCCGCACGCCGCGCCGTGCCCACGCGTCTTCCCAACCCGCAGTCGCCCGCCAGGGGTTGGACCGGCGTGGTCACGATGGTCGCCAGCGGCCTGTCCAACCAGACGGGTGCCGCCGTCGGTGCCCTGGCCTTCCCCGTCATCGGCCCGGTCGGGGTCGTCGCGGTCCGGCAGTACGTCGCCGCCGCCGTCCTGCTGGCCGTGGGCCGCCCGCGGCTGCGGGACTTCACCTGGCCTCAGTGGTGGCCGGTGCTGCTGCTGGCCGTGGTGTTCGGCACCATGAACCTCAGTCTGTACACCGCCGTCGACCGGATCGGTCTCGGGCTGGCGGTGACGCTGGAGTTCCTCGGCCCGCTGGGCATCGCCCTGGCCGCCGCCCGGCGTCACCTGGACGCCTGCTGTGCGGTGATCGCCGCGGCGGGCGTGGTCACCCTGATGCGTCCGCGGCCCTCCGCCGACTACGTGGGGATGGGCCTCGCCCTGCTGGCGGCCGTGTGCTGGGCGTCGTACATCCTCCTCAACCGCACCGTCGGCCGACGCGTCCCCGGCGCGCAGGGGGCGGCGGCAGCGGCGGGCGTCTCGGCCGTGCTGTTCCTGCCGGTGGGCATCCTGGTCGCCGTACAGCGCCCGCCCACCGCCGAGTCGGTCGCCTGGGCGGTGGCGGCGGGTGTCCTGTCCTCGGCCGTGCCCTATCTCGCCGACCTGCTGACGCTGCGCCACGTCCCCGCCCAGGTGTTCGGGCTCTTCATGAGCGTCAACCCGGTCCTCGCCGCGCTGGTCGGCTGGGCCGTCCTCGGTCAGGGCCTGGGGAGCTGGGAGTGGGCCGGCATCGGGGCGGTCGTCACGGCGAACGCGCTCAGCCTCGTCACCCGGCGCGAGTGAGGGCGGCCGCGACGTCACCCTCGGACGGCGGCCGTGGTGCCGCGGATCTCCAGCGTCGGCGTGGCGAGGTGCACCCTGCCCTGCCCTTCGCGTCCCTCGAAGCGGTCGAGCAGGCAGCGGGCGGCGCGGCGGCCGACCTCGTGGCCGGCGTTGTCGACGGTGGTGAGCCACAGGTGCCGCAGCCGGGAGATGCTCGTGTTGTCGTAGCCGGTGACCGACAGGTCGTCCGGGACCCGCAGGCCCAGCGCCTCGGCCGCCGACAGGGCGCCGACGGCGGCGATGTCGTTGACGGCGAGGACGGCGGTGGGCCGGTCCGGGCGGCCGAGCAGCCGGACCGCGGCGCGGTGGCCGCCCTCCTCCGTCATGTCGCAGGCTTCGACGACCGCGCCGTCCGCGAGCCCGTGCTCCCGCATCGTCGACTCGAAGCTGCGGCGCCGCAGTTCGCCGACCGCGCCGTAGCCCGCGATGTGCGCGATACGGCGGTGGCCGAGCCCGACGAGGTGCTCGGTGACCAGCCGTGTGCCCCGCTCGTCATCGCCGGCGACGACGTCGACGCCGCTCGGTACGGGTTCGCGGGCGCCGGCGACGACGAGCGGGATGCGGTCGGCGACCGTGCCGAGCGCCGCCGGGTCGGGCAGGGTTCCGACCACGATCAGCCCGTCGACCCGCAGGTCCAGGAAGGGGCCGGTGAGGTCGTGTCCCGTACGGCGGTTGAGGCGGGCGTCGGCGAGCAGCATGTGCAGGCCGTTGTCGTGGAGGAGGGAGTTCAGGCCGTCGAGGAGATCGACGAACCACGGGTTGCGGAGGTCGTTGAGGAGGACGCCGACCGTGCGCGTGCGCTGTTCGCTGAGGCTGCGGGCGGCGGCGTTCGGCCGGTAGCCCAGCTCGCGCACGGCCCGCAGCACGGCCTCCCGCTTCTCGGGCCGTACCTGGCCGGAGCCGCGCAGCACCAGCGAGACCAGTGACTTGGAGACGCCGGCGTGTTCGGCCACGTCACGGATGGTCGGCGGTCGCATGGGATGGACCGTTCCATGCGACGCGGCGGGTTGTCAAAGGGGTTGACACCTTGCGGAAGACCCACTCAGGGTGGCCTGGACAGAATGTGGACCGGTCCAAAGAGGGGCTGTCATGGTGGATGCGTTCGGTGTCGCCGTCATCGGATTCGGCTGGATGGGCCGGGTGCACACCCAGGCGTACGCCCGCCTCCCCCACCACTACCCCCAACTGCCCCTCCGCCCGCGCCTCGTGACCGTCGCCGAGGAGGTGCCCGGCCGCGCCGAGCAGGCCGCCGAGCAGTTCGGGTTCGTCTCGGCGACCCGCGACTGGCGCGAGGTGGCCGCCGACCCGCGCGTGCGAGCGGTCAGCATCACGGCGCCGAACTTCCTGCACCGTGAGATCGGCGTGGCGATGGCCGAGGCCGGCAAGCACATCTGGATCGAGAAGCCGGTCGGCCTGACCGCCGAGGACGCCCGCGCGGTCGCCGACGCGGTCGCCAAGGCCGGCGTCCAGGGCGCGGTCGGCTTCAACTACCGCAACGCACCCGCCGTGGAGGCCGCCCGGGAGCTGATCGCCACCGGCGAGATCGGCACGGTCACGCATGTCCGCATCCGGCTGTTCAGCGACTACGCGGCGCATCCCGAGGGCGCCCTGACCTGGCGGTACGAGCGGGAGCGCGGCGGCAGCGGAGTGCTGGGCGACCTGGCCTCGCACGGCGCGGACCTGGCCCGTTTCCTGCTCGGCGACATCGCGTCGCTCACCGCCGACACGGCGGTCTTCGTCCCGGAGCGGGCCCGTCCCACCGGCGCCACCGCGGGCCACTCCCGCGCCGTGGGCGGTGAGCTCGGCCCGGTCGAGAACGAGGACTACGTCGACTGTCTGCTCCGCTTCGCCTCGGGCGCCCGCGGTGTCCTGGAGGCCTGCCGGGTCTCGGTCGGCGAGCAGAACAACTACGGCTTCGAGGTGCACGGCACCAGGGGCGCGGTGTTCTGGGACTTCCGCCGCATGAACGAGCTGCGGATCAGCCGCGGCACGACCTACCAGGACCAGCCCGTCAGCACCGTGTACGTCGGCCCCGGACACGGTGAGTTCGCCGCCTTCCAGCCGGGCGCCGCCAACGCCATGGGCTACGACGACCTGAAGGTCATCGAGGCGTACCGCTTCCTGCGCTCGATCGCCGAGGGCACCCCGCACGGCGCCACGCTGTCGGACGCGGTGCACAGCGCGGCCGTACTGGACGCGATGGCGCGGTCCGCGGAGAGCGGCGCCTGGGTCGCCGTGGACGCGCAGGCGTGACGGTGAGCGGCGCCTGGATCGCCGTGGACGCACAGGCGTGACGGTGAGCGGTCAGCGCGCCTTGCGGGCCCGTCGGCCGATCGCGGTCTTGACCGGGATCAGGACGAGCCACCACCACACGGCCGCGGACCCGGTCAGCAGAGCCAGCGGGATGGTGAGGAGGAAGATCACCACCGTCGTGGCGCCGTCCAGGACGTCCAGCGCGGTGCCCACCCCCGAAGGCTCCTCGCCGTGCAGCCAAGGGCGTCGAGCCAGGAGAACGACCAGCGCGAGGTGGGTGGCACCGAGTGCGGCGACCGCCGCCGCGTAGATGGCGACCGAGACGGGTTCGTCACCGTAGTCGGAGATCAGCCTGGTGGGGAAGGGCAGCAGTGCCGCAACGCCCAGGCCGAGCACGGCCAGTGCGATGACCTGTCCGTCGATCTGCCGGACGGCGCGGAAGATCCGGCGGTGGTCGCGCCAGAAGCTGCCGAGCACCGCCACGCTGAGCGCGTAGGCCCCGAGGTCGGGGAGGAGCTCGCGCAGAGCCTCGTGGTACTGCGGGGAGTCGAGCTCCCGCGGCACGGTGAGATCCAGGACGAGCAGGGTGACGGCGATGGCGAACACGCCGTCGGCGAGGGCCACCAACCGCTCGGGCCCGCCGTCCGGGATGGATTTCCACATGCGCACGACGGTAGGGAGCCGGGGCCCGCCGAGCGGGGATACACGCCCGGGCCACGGGCCCGAACGCCGCCGTGGGTCACACGGCCGTCGCCTGCGGTGGCATGTTGTAGGGCGTGACCACCTGGATCGCGGAGGGCAGGGTCGGTCCGGCGGGCGGCAGGGCGCCCTGGGCGCGCATCACGATGTGGCAGGCCTCCCGCACGTCCTGGCGCAGATCGTGGTGGAGTACGGCGGACAGACGGTGCTCGCGCAGCAGCCGGGTGTTGTCGCGGTCGAGGTCGTGCGCGACGAAGACGGCGCACTCGCGGCCGAGGTCCTCGAAGGCCCGGAGGGTGGCGATGTTGCCGCCGCCGATCGAGTAGACCGCGCGGAGGTCCGGGTCGCGTTCCAGTGCGGCGCGCACCAGGTCGTACTGCGTGGCGTCCAGGCCCTGGCCCTCGGCGATCTCGACGAGCGTGCGGCCCGGATGCCGGGCGCGCATCGCGGCGCGGAAGCCCATCTCGCGCTCCTCCTCGTTGCGGAAGAAGCCGCTGCTGAGGCTGGTGAGCACATGGGCGGGCCGGTCGCCGAGCCACTGCCCCATGAGGTACGCGGCCGTCGCGCCCGCCGCCCGGTTGTCGATGCCGACATAGCCGAGGCGTGCACTGGCGGGCAGGTCGGTGGCCAGGGTGACGACCGGTATGCCTGCGGCCACCAGCCGGCCGACGGCGGCAGTGACCTCGGGGACGTCGGGCGCCTTGAGGATCACGCCCTGCGAGCCGCGCCGGGCGATGCGGTCCAGCGTCGCGACCAGCTCACCCACCGGGCCGGTCTCCCGGAAGTGGAAGCGGGAGCGCAGCACCGCCGGGTGCAGGGACGGCAGTTCGGCCTCCAGGGCGGCGCGTACGGCGGTGGTGAACCGCTCGGGCGCCTGCATCACGATGTCGACCATGAAGGTGCGGCCGACGAGCCGGACCTGGGTGCGCTGCCGGTCCAGGTCGGCGATGGCCTGCCGGACCTCACGGGCGGTGCTCTCCCGCACCCCGCCCCGGCCGTTGAGGACCCGGTCGACGGTGGCCTCGCTGAGGCCCGCCTGCCGTGCGATCTCCCGGATCGGGAAGGGGTGGCCCATACGGTCGGCTCCTTGAGGGCTTTTTGATGGCTCGCTGCTGGTTGTTCGAGGGGTTTGTGCTGACAAGAATGACAGCGCTGCGTCGCCCCTGTCACCGAAAGGACGAGGATGTCCTTCACTTCCTGGCTGTCCGAGCGGGACTGCGCTCTCGACGCCTTCCGCGCGCTGGTCGAGCGGAAGACCGATGTCGCCGACTACCCCTGCGCCGCGTCCGTGGAGCGGAACGTCCTGGTGTACGAGAGCGACCGGCTGCCGGGGAGCCGCCGGGACCTCCAGGCCGAGCTGGTGCGCGCGCTCGCCGAGGGCCCGGGCATCGTGGTCTTCCGGGGGGCGTTCCCGGATCCGGCGATCGTCGACGGGATCACGGACGTCTTCGACGCCCTGATCGCCGAGCAGCACGCCTCGGGCGCGACCGCCGGTGACCACTTCGCCAGGCCGGGCGCCAACGACCGGGTGTGGAACGCGCTGGAGAAGGCGGCCCTGTCCGACCCCGAGGCGTTCGCCGACTACTACGCCAACGATGTCCTGGCCCTCGTCTCGGCGGCCTGGCTCGGCCCCGGCTACCAGATCACCTCGCAGGTCAACGTGGTCAACCCGGGCGGCGCGGCCCAGACCGCCCACCGTGACTACCACCTGGGCTTCCTCTCCAGCGAGACGGCGGCCGCGTACCCGGCGCACGTCCACCGGCTCTCCCCCGCGCTCACCCTTCAGGGCGCGGTCGCGCACTGCGACATGCCGGTCGAGACCGGCCCGACGATGTACCTGCCGTACTCGCAGACGTACGAGCCGGGCTATCTGGCGTGGCGGCTCCCCGAGTTCCAGGCGTACTTCGAGGACCGTCACGTCCAGCTCCCGCTCGCCAAGGGCGACGCCGTCTTCTTCAGTCCCGCGCTGTTCCACGCCGCCGGCACCAACCGCTCCGCGGACGTGCGGCGGATGGCCAATCTGCTCCAGGTGTCCTCCGCCTTCGGGCGCGCGATGGAAACCGTGGACCGTGCGGCGATCGTGAACGCCGTCTTCCCGGTACTGCTGAAGCGCAGGGCGGAGGGCGAGCGGTGGCTGGAGAACGTGATCGCGGCGAGCGCCGAGGGCTACTCCTTCCCCACCAACCTCGACAGCGACCCGCCGGTCGACGGTCTTGCCCCGCCCGCGCAGGCGGACGTCGTACGGCGGGCGCTGCGCGAGGCCTGGACACCCGAGGCGCTGCGGGACGAACTGCGGGCCGGCGCCGAACGGCGCGCGAGCTGAAAGGACCCCAGAACCATGGGACTTCTCGACGACAAGGTCGTCCTGGTGGGCGGTGGCAGTCAGGGCGTCGGCGCCGCGATCGCGCGGGCCGCGGTCCGGGAGGGCGCGGTCGTGGCCGTCTCCGGCCGGCGTGCCGAGCCCGGTGAGGCGTTGGTGGAGGAGCTGGTCGCGGCCGGCGGCAAGGCCATGTTCGTACGGGCCGACCTGGCCGACCCCGAGCAGGCGAAGGCGTCCGTCGCGCAGGTCGTGGCCGCGTACGGCCGGATCGACTGCCTGGTCAACTCCGCGGGCCTGACCTCCCGGGGCACGCTGCTGGACACCACGCCGGAGCTGTTCGACGCGCACATCGCCATCAACCTCAAAGCACCGTTCTTCACCATGCAGGCCGCCGTCGCCGACATGGTGGCGCGCAGGGCACCCGGCACGATCGTCAACATCATCACCTCCTCCGCACACGGCGGACAGCCGTTCCTCGCGCCGTACGTCGCCGCCAAGGCCGGGCTCATCGGGCTGACCCGCAACGCCGCGCACGCGCACCGCTGGGACCGGATCCGGATCAACGGCCTGAACATCGGCTGGACCGCGACCGAGGGCGAGGACGCGACCCAGAAGACCTTCCACGGCGCCGGGGACGACTGGCGCGAACAGGCCGCCGCCCGGCTGCCGATGGGCAAGCTCGGCCAACCGGACGAGATCGCCGACTTCGTGGTCTTCCTGCTGTCGGACCGTTCCGGCGTGGTGACCGGTTCGGTGATCGACTGGGACCAGAACGTGCTCGGTGGCCTCGACTAGCCCTCCCCTCCTCGTACGACCCCCAAGGAGCTGCAACCCCCATGCGCATCGGAATCCTCGGCCTCGGCCGTATCGGCGCCTTCCACGCCGAGACCCTCTCCGGACTCGACGCCGTCGAGTCGCTCGTCGTCGCCGATCCGTTCGCGGAAGCGGCCAAGGCCGCCGCCGAGCGGTTCGGGGCCGAGGTCGCGGACTCGCCCGAGGCCCTGCTGGCCGCCGGCGTGGACGGCATCGTCGTCGCGGCGGCGACGGATGCCCACCCCGCCCTGATCCTGGCCGGGGTCGAGGCCGGTGTCCCCGTCTTCTGCGAGAAGCCCGTCGCCAAGACCATGAGCGAGGGGGTGCAGGTCCTCAAGGCCGTCGAGGGCAGTGCCGTGCCCGTGCAGATCGGCTACAACCGGCGCTTCGACGCCGGGTTCGTCGCCGCCCGGGCCGCCGTGCAGGCCGGTGAGCTGGGCACGCTGCACACCGTACGGTCGACGACGCTGGACCCGGCGCCGCCGCCGGCCGCGTACATCGCCGCCTCCGGTGGCATCTTCCGCGACTGTTCCGTGCACGACTTCGACATCATCCGCTGGGTGACGGGCCGTGAGGTGAGCGAGGTGTACGCCGTCGGCGGCAACCGGGGCGCCGACTACATCAGGGAGGCGGGGGACGCCGACACCACCGGCGCGGTCCTCACCCTGGACGACGGCACGATCGCCGTGGTGTCCAACAGCCGTCACAACGGCCGGGGGCACGACGTGCGGATGGAGCTGCACGGCTTCGACGACTCCATCGCCGTCGGGCTGGAGGACAAGCTGCCGCTGCGGTCGGTCGAGCCGGGCGTGACCTTCCCGGCGGGCACTCCGCACGACTTCTTCATGGACCGCTTCACCGCCGCCTACCGGGCCGAACTCGCCGCGTTCACCGAGGTGGTGTCGGGTTCCCGCCCCTCGCCGTGCACGGTCGCGGACGCGCTGGAGGCGGGGTGGATCGCGGAGGCGTGCACGCTCTCCCTGAAGGAGCACCGGCCGGTGCGCATCGAGGAGGTCCGCACCGTCTGACTCAGTGGTGGAAGCATGGCCAGTCCGCCGCGCGTGCCGTCGGCCCCTGCGACAGACGGCCGACGGCGGTGCGCAGGTCGTCCGCCAACAGTGCGATCTTGTCGTACCCGGTGCCGTGCCGGACCAGAACCCGCTGGACGACGGTGTCCTCACGGCCGGCGGCCAGCGGGTAGGCGGGGACCTGCCAGCCTCGACGGCGCAGCTGGTCGCTGACGTCGTACAGCGTGAAGGACGTCGCGGCGGGGTCGGTGAGGGTCCAGGTGACGGCCGGGAGGGCGTCCTGGCCGTCGTAGAGGACGGTGAAGGGGCCCATGCCGGCGAGTTGCTCGGCCAGCATCCCGGCGGTGGCGGCGCAGGCGGTGTGGATCTTGGTGTAGCCCTCGCGGCCCAGGCGCAGCAGGTTGTAGTACTGGGCGACGACTTCGCCGCCGGGGCGGGAGAAGTTCAGGGCGAAGGTGGGCATCTCACCGCCGAGGTAGGAGACGCGGAACACCAGGTCCTCGGGGAGCAGGCCGGCCGACCGCCACACCACCCAGCCCACGCCGAGCGGGGCCATGCCGTACTTGTGGCCGGAGACGTTGATGGAGGCGACCCGGGGCAGCCGGAAGTCCCACGCCAGGCCGGGCTGGAGGAAGGGCGCTACGAAGCCGCCGCTTGCCGCGTCCACGTGCACAGGGACGTCGAGGCCGGTCTCGGCCTGGACGCGGTCGAGTTCGGCGGCGATCTCGGCGACCGGCTCGTAGACGCAGGTGTAGGTGACGCCGAGGTTCGCCACCACACCGATGGTGTTCTCGTCGACGTACTCGCGCAGTTGGTGGGCGCGCAGTCCCAACGCGTCCTGTTCCAGCGGGATCTGGCGCAGTTCGACGTCGAAGTAGCGGGCGAACTTCTCCCAGCACACCTGGACCGGCCCGGCGACCAGGTTGGGCCGGTCGGCGGGCCTGCCCTCGGCCCGTCGGCGCTCGCGCCAGCGCCACTTCAGCGCCAGTCCGCCGAGCATGCCGGCCTCGCTGGAGCCGGTGGTGGAGCAGCCGATGGTCGTTACTCCGTCCGGGGCGTTCCACAGGTCGGCGAGCATATGGACGCAGCGGCTCTCGATCTCGGCGGTCTGCGGGTACTCGTCCTTGTCGATCATGTTCTTGCCGAGGCACTCGTCCATCAGCGCGTGCACCTCCGGCTCCGCCCAGGTGGTGCAGAAGGTCGCGAGGTTCTGCGAGGCGTTGCCGTCCAGGCTCAGTTCGTCGTGGATCAGGGCCCGTACCGCGCGGGCGTCGGACACGTCGTCGGGCATCCGGTACTTCGGCAGCGCCCGCGCGCTGATGGGCAGCGCGTACACGTCGTCGAGGGGGCGGCTGGTCTCGTGCAGGGCCATGGAGGGAACCCCCGGATCGTACGGACGTCGCGAGGGAGGCCGGGGGGGTACCCGAGCAGCACATGTGAGGGACAGCGACTCGCCCCCGGCCTCCCTCAGTCCGCAATCTCGCACACCGGGCCCGGCCGCGCCTTCCGAGCGCACCCGGATGACGGGCTCGGGCCTCGCTCGTGGGTCTCAGGCACTCCCTCAGCGCGCCGCGGGTATCACCCCGGTGGCCTCCAGTCGTGACGGGTCGGCCCGGAGGATGGCCTCCAGGGCGAGCTGCAGCGGTGGTCCCGGTTCGACGCCCAGTTCCTCTCTGAGCACCCTGCGGGCGTGGTGGTAGACGCCGAGTGCGTCGCCCTGCCGGCCCGCCCGGTACAGCGCGGCCATCAGCTGGCGGTAGAACGGCTCCCGCAGGGGATGCTGGACGAGGAGGCCCTTGAGTTCCTCGATCACTTCGTGATGGCGGCCGACCGCGAGAGCGGCGTCGACGGCGAGTTCGGTGCAGTTCAGCCGTTTCTCTTCCTGGACGGCCCTGAAGGATTCGATCGCCAGGGAGCTCGGCACTCCCTCCAGAACCGGACCGCGCCACAGGGACAGGGCCCGGCGGAGAAGTTCGCCGGCCGGCCGGAAATCGGCCACTGAGTACCGTTCCCGGCCACAGGTGTAGAGCTGCTCGAATTCCTGGAAATCGGTCATGGCCTCACTCAGGTCGAGAATGTATCCGGACGACGTCGTGACGATCGGGGACGTTCCCCGAGGGCCGCAGAGGATTTTCCGCAACTGCGAGACGTACACGCGCAGGCTCGCGAAGGCACAGCGCGGCGGACCCTGCTCCCACAGTTCCGCCACGAGTTTCTCTCCGGGCACCGCCTCACCTGCCCTGACCAGGAGCAGGGTGAGCAGTTTGGTGAGTTTGGGCGCATCGGGCGTCAGATCGACGCCCCCACGGGTGACCCGCAGCCGCCCGAGCAGCTCGTAGCGCAGTGGATGGTCGGCTTGTGCAGAGAACAGGGACACGGCAACCCCCCGAATGCGTGGAACGCATTCAACTAAAACCGGCTCCCCCGTCCGTCCCGAGATCCTGGGACGCCTGTTACTCGAAAGTATCTTCTTTCTCGGGAAGCCTATGCCAGCTCGTCCACCGATGCCAGGCCCTACCCGTTACACACTTATTAATCCGAGTAAAACTGGCCCGGTTCGGACACCCCCTGGCCGTAAACAAATGAGTCGCCGTTCAATTAAAACAGCCCGGCCCGCGGGGAACGGGCCGGGCTTGTGGCTTCGCGTACCGGTCACGCCGCTACCGGCCGGCCCTCCCCGAGGGTCCGGCCCAGCCAGGTGAACAGCTGTTCGTGGTAGAGACGCATGGCGCCGGAGTGGCAGTGCGCTCCGCCGCCCTCGTCCGCGGTGAAGACGTACAGCGTCTTGGGCGAGTTCAGGCCCGTGTACACCTTCTTCGCGTGCTCGAGACCGGCGAAGAACATGTCCTCCTCCGCGTCCAGGACGAGCACTGGGCACCGCACCTGCCCGATCACCTCGGACAGGCCGAACGCGGGCAGCGTACGCAGCAGTTGGGACGGGGTGTCCGCGCCGAAGGTCCACAGCGCCTGCCGCAGCAGCCAGCGGGTGAAGGTCTGCTGGGCGGCGATGCCCCACATCACCGGGTCGGCGAAGTCGTCGCAGCCCTGCTCGACCCACTCCAGGACGAACGGAGGCAACGCCACGACGTCGCCCAGCTGCCAGACGGCGTCATGGGCGACGCACCCGGCCAGCCGGTGCTCGAACGCTGCGGCCCGCACGGCGAGCAGCCCCCCGAGGCTGGTGCCGACCAGCACCACGCGGTCGGGGTCCACACCGGGCAGGTCCTGCGCGTAGTCCACGACCGGGGTGACCACCTGCTCCCAGTCCGGCCGGAAGACCAGCCCCTGCTCGCGCAGCACGGAACCCTGCCCCGGGCCTTCGAAGCACAGGCAGTCGTAGCCGCGGGCAAGGGCGGCCGCGGCGACGAAGAACCAGCCCTCCTCGAGCGTGGAGTCGATGCCGCCGTGATGGACGACCATGGGCCGGGGCTCGCCGGTGTCCTCCCCCCGGTAGAGGTAGCCGGGCAGCGAGGTGTCCTCGTAGGGGATGCGGACGAACTGCGGTGGCCGCTCCATGAGTTCGGCGGCGTCGGCGAAGGTCGCCCGGGACAGCCGCATCAACCGCAGGGCCTCCATGTCCTGTGGGTCGTCGCGCTGGAAGAACTCGGCGGTGCGGTAGTAGTTGTGCGCCCGCAGCAGTGCGGCACGGGCGTCGACGCAGCGGCCCTCGTCGAGGGCGGTGGTGCCCAGGCGGTGCACGCGTTCGGCGAGCTGGGCCCACTCCCTCCGCCACGCCTCGGTGTCGCCGTCGGGGATCCGGGCGGCGACCGAGACGACCTCGCCGAGCTGCGCACCGCCGTAGTCGGCGTAACCGGCGGTGCGCAGGGCCTGGTAGTCGAAGGCTGGGTCGTCGAAGAGGAACTTCATGGCAGCGGCTCCTTACGGTGGCGGCAGGTGCTCCGGTGCCGTGCCGGGTCCCGGCCCGGCACGGTTCGCGCGGGTTCCGTTCAGGAACGTGTCGACGATCGACTCGGCGAACGCCGCGGATTCCACGGGGCGTTGCCGCAGGATCAGGCGGGCGGCCATCGGTCCGGTGAGGATCTCGACGGCGTCGTCCAGGTCGAGGCCGGCGCGCAGTTCGCCGCTGTCGATGCCCTCCCGCAGGGCCTCGACCAGGGCCTCGCGCCGCGCCGCGACGACGGTGTCCTCGAACCGTTCGACCAGGTGCGGGCGGCGTACCGCCTCACCGAGGAGGCTGCCGATCAGCCGGTGCAGCTGGGTGTCCTGGCCGCGATGGCGCAGCTGGTCGACGAGCGTCACCAGCTTGTCCCGCAGGGTCAGTCCGTCCAGCTGCGGCACGGGCAGGTCGAGGGTGCCCAGCGCGGCCAGCACCAGCTCTTCCTTGTTGCGCCAGCGGCGGTAGATGGTCGCGCGGGCGACGCGGGCCCGCTGGGCGACCAGGTCCATGGACAGGTCGCCGAAGCTGCATCCCTCGCCGAGCAGGCCCAGGGTGCTGTCCAGGATCGCCCGGTCGGCGGCGGGGTCACGCTGACGACCGCCGCGGGGAGTGCGCACCGGTGCGGCCGCCGGCTGTCGGGCGTGGGGCGGCTTGCGCATCGGACCTCCATGGGGTGGTGAGCCGACTGCCCTTTCCCAGCTGTGTGTTCGACGCTAGACCTGACGGTCAATCGAGTCAATGGTGTATCGATACATCACTGACTCGTTTGCTGCGCTCGCCCCTGCGGTCCCAGCGCACTGGCGACGAGGAACCGCTCGACACCGTCGCAGCGCAGCCGCCACTCGGCCGAGATCCGGCCCAGAACCCAGCCCTCGCCGTGGGGTTCGGGCCGCGGACGCAGCAGCCTGAAGTCGTACGCGAGGCCCACGCCGAGCGCCTTCGCGTACGCCTCCTTCAGCGTCCACAGGCGCACGAGCCGGGCGTTGCGCTCACCGGAGGGCAGTTCGCGCAGCTCCGCAAGCTCCTCCGCGTGGCAGAACCGCTCGGCGAGCCCGGGCGCCAGCAGCGGGCGCTGCCGGGCCTCCACGTCCACGCCGATCCGGCGGCCCAGGGCCACTCCGACCACCAGCACCCCGGCCGTGTGGCTGATGCCCGCGTCCAGCCCCGCGGGCTCGTGCACCACCGGCCGGCCCCACCCGTCGCGCCCCAGCCGGACCCGGTCCGGTGCCACGCCGGACACGGCAGCCACCGCGCGGCGCAGCAACAGCCGGGAACCCAACAGCCGCGCCCGTGCGGCGGGTTCCCGCGTCGCCAGATAGCGGGGCCAGTCGGCGCCGAGCAGGCCGGGGGCGGACGGCCCTGCGGCCGCCCGCGCCCAGTCGCCCAACCGGCCGTGGCAGACCACGAACCCGTCCCTCAGCGCAGCCTCCTGCACCGCACCCGACGCATCGTTCCCCGGTGTCAGTCCGATGGGCGCCATGACGAACTCCTCTCCGCAGGCACCGCATGCCGGCACGGATCGTGCCCTTCCGTACACACACCGTTGTACCGGCCGGTGCGCCTGCCGTCCGCCCAACCCCGCAGCCATGACGTGCGCACCAATTTTCGCTTTACGCCGCCTTTTCGCGGCGCCTAAAGCCTGGCCGCACGGATGGCACCCGGTGCCGCCCGGAGGTCTCATCCCGCACCGGTCACCGACCGCGAAAGGACAGCCAGTGCCGCACCAGCTTCAGCACCGAACGCTGACGGACGCCGTACGCGACGGCGTGCACCGTCACCCCGAACGCACCGCGTTCGTGTACCTGCACGAGGACGGCCCGGACATGCGTCCGGAGGAGATCGACTACGCCGAACTGGACCGGCGGGCCCGCGTGGTGGCCACCCGGCTGCGCGAGGCCGCCAAGGGCGATCCGACGCGTCCGGTCCTGCTGCTCTACCCGCCGACCCTGGACTTCGTCACGGCGTTCATCGGCTGCTTCTACGCCGGGCGTACGGCGATCCCGGCGCCGCTGCCCGACGAGCCCGGCGAACGGCTGGCCCGGGTCAGCAGCATCCTGCGGGACGCCGAGGTGGGGGCGGTGCTGACGCTCCCCGAGTACCGGCAGGCCATCGGCGCCTGGCTGACCGCCACCGGAATCCCGGACGTGGTGTGCCTGTCGACCGGCGCGGAGGACGACGCGGGCGTGGACGCCGGTCTGTGGGTCCCGCCCGCGGTACGCGACACCGACGTGGCCTTCCTGCAGTACAGCTCCGGCTCCACCAGCGAGCCCAAGGGCGTCATGGTCACGCACGCCAATCTCGCCGCCAACGAGGAGGCCATCCGCACGGCCATGCGCACCCCGGACGGCGTGGTGACCGGCAGCTGGCTGCCGCTCTACCACGACATGGGGCTGATCGGCATGACGCTGCAGCCGCTGTGGGTCGGCGGGACCAGCGTGCAGATGTCGCCGGTCTCCTTCATCAAACAGCCCCACCGCTGGCTGCGCATGATCCACGACTACCGGGTGGAGGGCACCGCCTCCCCCGACTTCGGCTACGACCTGTGCGTCCGCCGTGTCACCGAGGAGCAGTCCGCCGGCCTCGACCTCTCCAGCCTGCGGGTGGCGCTGAACGGGGCCGAGCCGGTGCGTGCCGGGACCCTGCGCGCGTTCGTGCAGCGCTTCGCCGGGAACGGGCTGCGCCCCGAGGTCGTGCTGCCCTCCTACGGGCTGGCCGAGAACACCCTGCTGGTCTCCAGCGGTGACACCGAGGCGCCGCACCTGGAACTCACCGTCGACGCCCATGCGTTGGAGCGGGACGAGCTGCGGCCCGCGCGCAGCGACCGGGCGGGCCGCACCCTCGTGGGCTGCGGCCGGCCGACGGACACCGAGGCGCTGATCGTGGACCCGGTGAGCCTGGAGGTGCTGCCCGACGGGCGGGTCGGCGAGATCTGGCTGCGCGGCCCGTCGGTGGCCGCCGGCTACTGGAACCGGCCCGAACTGACCGCGCAGACCTTCCGGGCCGAGACGGCGGACGGCCGCAGCGGGTACTTCCGCACCGGCGACCTCGGCGCCCTGCTCGACGGGGAGCTCTACGTCACCGGCCGCATCAAGGAGATGCTCATCCAGCACGGCCGCAACCTCTACCCGCAGGACATCGAGCAGGCGGTCCAGGACTCGGGTGAGGCGTTCCGGCGCGGCGGCGGCGCCGTGTTCACCGTGACCGGCCGGGCCGACGGCCGCTCGCACGTGGTCGTGGTGCAGGAACTGCGCTCCCGCGCCGCCGTCGACACCGACCTGCCCCAACTGGCCGCGTCCGTCCAGGCGTTGCTCAGCCGGCGGTTCCAGCTGGCCGGCGTGAGCGTGGTGCTGGTGCGTCAGGGGGTGACCCGCAAGACCACCAGCGGCAAGACCCAGCGCACGCTCATGCGGCAGCTCTTCCTCGACGGTGCGCTGCCGGTACTGCACCAGCGCCTGCAGCGCCCGGTCGCCGACCTGCTCCCCGCGACCGACGTGACGCCCGAACCGGCGGCCGCGTCCCTGCGCCCCTGACCCCCCGCGATTCGGAGAGAGACGTACGCCATGAGCATTGCCCACGACACCCGTACCGCCCCTGTGGAACACCCCCTGCACCCGGACCACGCGCCCGGCCTGGAGGCATGGCTGGCCGAACGCGTCGCCTTCCATCTGCACAGGTCCCCCGACGAGATCGACCCGGACACCCCGCTCGCCGACTACGGCATCGACTCGGTCGCGGCGATCAGCATCTGCGGCGAGATCGAGGAGCGGTTCCGGATCGCCGTCTCCCCGACGATCGCGTACGACTTCCCGACGGTGCACGCGATCGGCGACCACCTGGCCGAGCGGCTGGCCGCCGAGGACACGCGATGACGGAGACGACCGCAGTGACCTCCGTACGCGAGCCCGTCGCCGTCGTCGGCCTCGACTGCCGCTTCCCCGGTGCCCGCGACCCCCAGGAGTACTGGTCGCTGCTCATGGACGGCCGGGACGGCACCGGCCGGGTCCCCGAGCAGCGCTGGGACGCCGACCGCTATCACACCGCCGTGCCGTCCTCCCCCGGCAGCACGTCGGAGAAGCGGGTGCCCGGCCGGACCAACACCGTGCGCGGCGGCTTCATCCAGGACCCCGACGCCTTCGACCCCGCCTTCTTCGGGATCGCCCCGCGGGAGGCGCAGGCCATGGACCCGCAGCAGCGGCTGCTGCTGCAGAGCTCCTGGCGGGCCCTCGAGGACGCCGCCGTCGCGCCGCAGGACCTGGCCGGGACCGACACCGGCGTGTTCGTCGGCGTGATGGCGAACGAGTGGGCGTATCTGCAACTCGCCGACTACGACCGGATCACCGCCCGCTACGGCTCCGGCAACGGCTACTTCATGGGCGCCAACCGCGTCTCGTACCACCTCGACCTCAAGGGCCCGAGCCTCGCCGTGGACACGGCCTGCTCCTCGTCCCTCGTCGCCGTGCACCTCGCGATGAGCGCGCTGCGCTCGGGAGAGTCCGACTACGCGCTGGCGGCCGGCACCAACCTGATCATGACGCCGGTCATCAACATCTTCTACGCCCAGGCCGGCCTCTCGGCGCCCGACGGCCGCTGCAAGCCGTTCAGCGCCCTGGCCGACGGCATCGGACGGGCCGAGGGCGTGGCCGTGCTGGTGCTGCGCCGGCTGAGCGACGCGCTGGCGGACCGTCAGCCGGTGTACGCGGTGCTGAAGGAGACCGGCACCAACCAGGACGGGCGCAGCAACGGCATCACCGCGCCCAACCGCTGGGCGCAGCAGCGGCTGATCGAGTCGGTGTGGCAGCGGGCCGGCGTGACCGCCGACGACATCCGGTTCGTCGAGGCGCACGGCACCGGCACCCTGCTCGGCGACTTCATCGAGGCGCAGGCCCTCGGCGAGCTGACCAGCGGGCGCAGCGGCGGCAGCGTCGCGCTGGGCTCGGTCAAGAGCAACTTCGGGCACGCGGAGGGCGCGGCCGGGATCGCCGGGCTGATCAAGGCCGTCCTCGCCCTGCACCACCGCACGGTGCCGCCGAGCCGGTTCGCCCACGAGGAGAACCCGAAGCTGGACCTGCCCGGCCGCAGGCTGACCCTGCTGAAGTCGCCGCTGCGGCTGCCGTCGGGCACCGTGCACGCCGCGGTCAGCAGCTTCGGCATGGGCGGCAGCAACGCGCACGCGGTACTGGCGTCCGCGCCCCGCGCGGTCCACCGCGGCCGGCCCGGCGCGCCGGGGGTGTTCACCGTCTCCGCCCGGACCCCCGAGCGGCTGCGCGCCAATCTGCTGGCGCAGGCCGACGCGCTGGCCCGCCGTCCGGAGCACCAGCTGGCGCAGCTGTGCTGGACCAGCAACCGCGTCAAGTCCCGGCTGCCGCACCGGGCGGCCGTGGCGGCCGGCGATCTGCCCACGCTGGTCGCGGAGTTGCGCAAGGCTGCCGAGCGTGCCGAGGAGGCGTCGCGGGTGGACACGGGGCGTCGGGCGGTGGGGTCGGTGGCGTTCGCCTTCACCGGTCAGGGCGCCCAGCATCCTCGTATGACCGCGTCCTGGTACCGGTCGTGCCCCGCGTACGCACGCCACCTCGACGACATCGACAAGGAGCTCGCCCCGCACACCGGACGGTCGGTGCGCGACCTGGTGCTCGACGGCGATCCCGAACTGCACCGGGCGCGCTTCGCCCAGCCGGCGCTGTTCGCGGTGGGGTACGCGATGGCGGCGACCCTCACCGAGACCGGGATCAGGCCGTCGTACGTCATCGGGCACAGCATCGGCGAGTTCGCCGCCGCCTGCGTGGCCGGGGCGCTGGACGTGCCGGACGCTGCGCGGCTGGTGGCCCGGCGCGGGGCGCTGATGGAGTCGCTGCCCGAGGACGGCGGGATGCTCGCGGTGGGCCTGGACGCCGCGGAGGCCGAGGCGCTGCTGGTGGGGCGGCAGCGCCTCGGTCTGGCCGCCGTCAACGGCCCGCACGCCACGGTGATCGCCGGGGACCTCGAGGAACTGGCCCAGGTCGAGCGGGAGTTGAGTGATCGGAAGGTGACCGCGCGGCGGCTCACCGTGTCCCACGCCTTCCACTCGCCGCTGATGCGGCCGGTGGTGGAGGAGTTCCGCGCGGAGTGCCGGGACGTGCCTGCCCGGCGCCCGCTGCTCCCGGTGTTCTCGACGGTGTACGGCCGTGAGCTGACCGGCGAGGAGACCATGGACGCCGGCTACTGGGCCCGGCAGATCACCGCGCCGGTGCGGTTCGCTCAGGCCGCCGGTGCCCTGCTGGCCGGCGGGGTCACCCACGTGGTGGAGATCGGACCGCGCTCCGTACTCACCCCGCTGCTGGCCCGGCTGACGACGGACGGGCATCCGGCGAGCCTGCACGCCGCGCACCCCGGGGAGCACGCGCCGGGCCACCGGCCGCAGCAGCTGCTGGGCGAGCTGTGGTGCGCCGGGCTCGCCCCTCAGTGGGACGTGCTCTACGACGAGGCGGACCGGGTGCCGCGCCGGCTGCCGCCGTATGTGTTCGACGACTCGTTCCGGGCCTGGCGCTCCGGCGCCGCACCCGGCCTTCCGGAACTGTCCGCGCCGCACGTCCCCTCTGGCGCGGACACCACCGCGGTGCCGAGTGGCGCGGACCGCGGTGCACCGTGCCCGCCGGCCCCGGCGGAGGACCTGCCGGACTCCCTCGCCGAACTGACACGCCGTCTGGTGTGCCGGGTCGGCGGGCACGACCCGGGCCATGTGCACGACCACTCCCGGCTGCACGAGGACCTGGGCTTCGACTCGATCCGCGTCATGGAGCTGAAGGCACGCATCGAGCACGCGCTGCCGCGGCTCGGCGAGCTGCCGGTCGAGGACCTCCTCGCCAGTCTGCGCACCGTGGGCGACCTCGTCCGCTACCTGCGGTCCCTGCACCTCACCGACGCCCCCGTACCCGCAGCCCCGGAAGGAACCCACCGATGACCGCCCCCACCGCCTACCTGGCCTCGGTCGGCACCTGCCTGCCCGGCGACCCGGTGGACAACACGACCCTGGCCAAGCTCGTCGGCGTCGACGAGAGCTGGGCCGACATGTTCATCGGCAACACCGGCCGGCACTTCGCCGTCGACCTGGCGACCGGTCAGGTCCGGCACACCCTCGCCGACATCGCGGCGACCGCCGCCGACCGGGCGCTGGCCGAGGCCGCACTCGAGCCCTACGACATCGACTGCGTCGTGATGGGCACCGCAACCCCCGACCAGCTGATGCCGGCCACCGTGAACCTGGTGGCGGACCGGCTCGGCATCGACAACGTCCCCACCTACCAGCTCCAGTCCGGCTGCGCGGGAGCCGTGCAGGCCCTGGACGTGGCCCGCACCCTGCTGCTCGCCGGGCGCTGCCGCACCGTGCTGGTGATCGGCGGCGACGTGTGCGCCAAGCACCTGGAGACCGACTTCGACCCGGGCAGCCGCACCTCCGCCGAGCTCGTGAACTACGTGCTGTTCGGCGACGGGGCCGGCGCGGCCGTGCTCAGCGCCGAGCCCGTCGGCGGTACGGGCATCGAGATCCGCCAGGTGCTCAACCGGCTGGTGGGCCTGGGCCGGGAGCCCGGCCAGGTCATCGACTGGTTCGGGCTCGGCGACCGGCACAGCGACCGCACCGCCGTCTCCGAGGACTACAAGGCGATCGAGGAGACGGTGCCCGCGCTGGCCCAGCAGATGTTCTGGGAGCTCCTGGAGGACCTGGGCTGGGCCGCCGACGATGTGGACTTCCTGCTGCCCCCGCAGCTGTCCGGCCGGATGAGCGACCGCATCTCCGCCGAGATGCCCGCCCCGGACGCCCGCCGGATCAACGTGGTGCGCCACGTCGGCAACAACGGCAACGCTCTGCCGTTCCTCCAGCTCGCCGAGTTGCTGCGGCAGTGGGAGGGGCCCGGGCGGGCCGTCGCGGTCGCGGTCGAGTCCAGCAAGTGGATCAAGTCGGGTATCGCCCTGGAGCGGTCATGACGCAGACCGAGACGCACCTGGAGAGCACCGTCGGTCCCGGCACCTGGCACGACCCCCGGGCGCTGCGCACCCTGCGCATCCTGCACCGGTCGGGCAGGCTCGCCGCCGAGTACCGGGCCGTCCCGGGCCTGCTGTCCTGCATGCCGGCGGCCGACCTCCCGGCCGCGGGGCAGCTGCTGTCCCGGCTCGACCCGACGGAGGTACGGCGGCACGCACCCGACGTGCCGGTGGTGTCCGTCGCCGTCACGGGGCACTCGACGGTGGCCCCGGTCGTCGCGCCGCTCACCGCCGAACTGGCCCGGCACGGGCTGATGTTGGAGCCGAAGGTCGCGCCGTACGGGGCGTACGTACAGGACCTGATGCGCCCCTCGGACGAGGCGCTGCCCCAGCTCACGCTCTGCCTGCTCGACGCGTACACCGTCTTCGACGACGTCACCGTGCCGTGGCGGGCGGAGGACGTCGAGGCCGCGGCGCGGGCGAAGCTGTCGCTGCTCGCGGGTGCCGTGCGCGCCCATCAGGAGGCGGGGCGCGGGCTGCTCGTCCTCAACACGGTGCCGCTGCTGCGCCGGTTCACCCACCAGCTGGTCGACCTGCGTTCCCGGGCCCGGCTCGGCGCGGTGTGGCGGGAGTTCAACCGGGGGCTGCTGTCACTCGCCGACCAGCATCCCTCCGTGGTCACCGTCGACCTCGATCCGCTGGTCGGCGAGGGGGTGCCCGCCTGCGAGCCGCGCACCGCGCAGTACGCCCGGGCCCGGCTGTCCGACCCGCTGCTGGCCGCCTACGCCCGGGAGGCCGCCCACGTGGTACGGGCCCGCCTCGGCCGCACCCGCAAGGTGCTGGTGCTCGACCTGGACGGGACGCTGTGGGGCGGGGTGCTCGGCGAAGCCGGGCCGCACGGCATCGAGCTCGGCGCGGGGCTGCGCGGCGAGGCGTTCCAGGACTTCCAGCGCACGGTGCGCCAGCTCGGCTCGCAGGGCGTGCTGCTCGCCGTCAGCAGCAAGAACGACGACGATCTGGTGCGCGAGGTGCTCAAGGGGCACCCGGCCATGGTGCTGCGCGAGGACGCCTTCGTGCGCGTCAACGCCAACTGGAAGGCCAAGCACGACAATCTGCGGGACATCGCCGACCGGCTGGGCCTCGGCCTGGACAGCTTCGTCTTCGTCGACGACAGCCTCTTCGAGTGCGGACTGGTCGCGGAGCGGCTGCCCGAGGTGGCCGTGGTCCCGGTCGACGAGGAGCCGGCCCTGCACCCGTCGGCGCTGCTGGCGGACGGCTGGTTCGACCTGTTCGAGCTGACCGAGGCCGATCTGGAGCGGGCGGGCCGCTACCGCACCGAGGCGCTGCGGCAGGAGTTCCGCGAGGACGTCGGCTCCTACCAGGACTACCTCGAAGGGCTCGGTATCGAGGTGGTCCTGCGCCCGCCGGACGAGTCCGAGCTCGCCCGGGTCTCCCAGCTCACCCTGCGCACCAACCAGTTCCACCTGGCCACCGAGCGCCTCCAGGTGCCGCAGGTCGCCGACTGGACGGCGCACCCCGGCCGGCATGTGATCGCGGTCCGGGCCCGCGACCGGTTCGGCGACCACGGGCTGATCGGTGCGCTGTTCCTGCGGCGCGAGGGCGAGTTGCTGCGCATCGACAACTTCGTGCTGAGCTGCCGGGTGTTCTCCCGGGGCATCGAGAGCGCCTGTGTGGCGGCGGTGCTGGACTTCGCCCGGTCCACCGGGGCGAGCGCCGTGACGGGCCGTTACCTGCCCTCGCCGCGCAACTCCGCCTTCGCCACCTTCTACGCCGACCACGGCTTCGCCGTCCTGGGCGGCGACGGGGACGACCCGGACGCCGTCCACTTCCGGCACGACCTCGCGACCGTCGCCCCGGCCCCCGCCCATCTGCGGCTGGACGCGGCGTTCGGACCCTTCGACGCGGCAACCGACGGACACGGAGACAAGTGATGACCACGGCACTCGCCGACCCCACTGAGTTCCGCATCCTCCTCGAGGAGGAACTCGGCCTGCACGTCGACGCCGACGACCTCGACCGGCCGCTGGACGACTTCCCCGACTGGGACTCGGTCCTGCTGCTGCGGCTGGTGACCGTCGTGGAGAGCCTCGCCGGACGGCGGATCCCGGTGGCGGACCTGCTGCAGGCGCGTACGTTCCGGCAGTTGTACGAGGCGGTGGCGGGCCGATGACCACGACGCCCGAGCCGGACCCCGAACCCTGTCTGCGGTTCCACGCCCTGTTCCTCGACACCCAGCTGGACATCTTCTGCCCGCCCGGCCTCGCGCGGCTCGTCGCGGGCCGCGGGCGCGGCCGGCCGCCGGCCGGCGATCCCCCACCCCTGCCTGACAAGGAGCCGGAGGACATCCCGGCAGAGAAAGGAGCGGTCCGATGATCCCCCTGGCCGAGCTGCGCAGGTTCGCCCTCCCGCACGCGCACGCCCAGGGCGTCCCCCCGGACGTCCTGCACCGGGTGCTGCACCAGCTGAGCGACGACGCCAAGGACGAGGGTCCCGGCGCCTGGACCCACGCCTGGTCGTCGCTCGCGGTGGCGGCCGAGGCCCGCGGCCGGAACCTGGACGCCGTCCGCTACTACGCCATGGCCCGCTTCCCCTACGTCGACGGCCCGGAGCGGCGCGCGGCGCAGGACGGCTGCGTGGCGGCCTTCGACCGCTGGCGCAAGCGCGCCGGCGGGATCACCCGGCTCGACCTGCCCTTCGACGACACGGGTTTCGCCTGCTGGGCGGCCGGCCTGTCGCAGCATCGACGGCTGCCGCTGATCCTCGTCGTCGGCGGCATCACCGGCACCAAGGAGCAGTGGGCGCCCGTCCTGGCCGAGGCCGACCGGCTGGGCGCCGCCGTCGTGGTGACGGAGCTGCCCGGGGTCGGCGAGAACACCCTCCCCTACGGAACGGACAGCACCCGCATGCTGATGTACCTCGTCGGTCTGCTCGGCCGCGCCGCCGACACCACCCGCACCTGTGTCGTGGGCCTCAGCTTCGGCGGGCACCTGGCACTGCGGTACGCCCTGGCGGACGACCGTGTCCGGGGCCTGGCCACCGTCGGGGCACCGGTCCGGGACTTCTTCGTGCGCGCCGCGCAGGGCACCGGGCTGCCGCAGCTGGTGAACCTGACCCTGTCCCACGTCACCCGCACCCCCCTGGACCGTCTCCCGGCCGCGCTCGCCGACTGGGGCCTGGCCGAGGACGAACTCGCCCGGCTGCGCATCCCGGTCGCCTGTGCGGTGAGTCGCGACGACGAGATCGCGCCGTACTCCGACGCGGAGTTGCTCCAGCGGAGCGTGCCGCATCTGCGGCTGGTGGAGAACGACGTGCTGGGCGGCGCGCCCGAGCGGGCGGCCGAGACCCGGCTGTGGCTGCTGGCGCAGGCGCTGCGGATGGCCGGTACGGCCGGTGGCGTGCGGCGGGCCGCGTCCGCCCGGGCCCGGGTCCTCAGGGCACGTCACCGCCTCGCCCGTACGTCGGCGGGAGCCCCCGTATGACCACCAGTGCTCCGGCGTCCTGCCTGGGCCGGGAGCCCCGGGCGGATGCCCGGCTGCGGCTGTTCTGCTTCCATCACGCGGGCGGCGGGGCCTCCTTCTTCGCGTCCTGGCCCGCCCGCGTGCCGCCCGAAGTGGACGTTCTGCCGGTGCAGTTGCCCGGCCGCGAGGCCCGCCTTTGCGAGCGCCGCTTCCAGGACGCCGGCGAGGCGGTCGAGGCCCTCGACCGCGACCTCGGGTCCCTGCTCGACGAGGGGCCCTGGGCGGCGTACGGGCACAGCATGGGCGCGCTGCTGGCCTTCGCGCTGGCGGCGGCCCGGCTGCGGGCGGGCGCCCGTGGCCCCGAGGCGCTCTTCCTCGGGGCGTACGCGGCGCCGCACCGCACGCCCACGCTGCCGGCGCCCGACCGGTACGACGACGGTGAACTGGCCCGCCTGCTGGTGGACTTCGGCGGGCTCGCCCCGCAGTTCCTGGACCGGGCGGACTGGCTGCGGGCGCTGCTGCCGGTCGTACGGGACGATCTGCGGATCTGCGCCAGCCATCGGCGGGCGCGGCTGCCGGACCCGGACGACGAACGGGCCCGGCTGCCGCTGGACGTGGAGGCCTTCGCCGGCACCGACGACCCGCTGGTCGACGCGGAGGCGGTACGGGCCTGGGCGCGGTACGCGCGCGGCTTCCGCCTCACCACCGTCCCCGGCGGCCACTTCTTCCCCCGCGAGGCGCCCGTGCCGTTCTTCGACCGGCTCAACCGCTCCCTGGACCGGCTCCTTGCCGCGCAGGGCCCACCACGCGCGGAACCCGGCTGATCCGCCGCTCGATGTCGTCGGCGTTCTTCGCATACAGCGCGCGCTGCTCCTCCACGCCCGGCATCACCCACAGCGGGCGTGCGGAGCCGTCGGCGAAGGCGAGGCCCTCCGTGTCGGGGCGCAGCCCGGTGAGGGTGAGCGCGAAGGACTCCAGGTAGTCGATGCCGCCGTCCGCGGCGAGCCGGAACGGCCGGTCGTGGCCCGGGTAGATCAGGTCGGACACGGCCAGCACCCGGTCGATGCTGCGGGCGGCGGCGTCGGAGTCCCAGAAGACCAGCGGGTTGCGCCGGGTGCGGGCGACGTACGCGAAGTGCAGGGCGTCGCCGGTGATGGTGGCGCGGCCCGCCTCGGTCTGCACGACGACGCCGATGCTGCCCGGCGAGTGCCCGGGCAGGGCGATCACGGACACGCCGGGGATGAGCTCCTCGCCGTCCGCCACCTCGCGGACGGGCAGTTGCTCCAGCAGCAGCCCGGTCCAGGCGGGCGTGGCCCAGTCGTTGGCGTGCGGCGTGTGGGCGTAGCGGCGCTCGTCGGGGTGGAGGACGAGGGTGGCGTGCGGGAACAGGTCGATGTTCTGCACATGGTCCCAGTGGGCGTGGGTGAGGACGACGGTGTCGATGTCGTCGGCGGTCAGGCCGTGGGCGGCGAGCGCATCCCACAGGAAGGGACGGCGGCCGACGTGGGCGGCGTCGACGAGGAGGGTGCGGGGCCGTCCGGCGGCGTCCGGGCCGCGGACCAGGAACACCCCGCAGAAGGCGGGATAGCCCTGGTCGGTGTCGATGGCGAAGCCGGGCAGGAGGATGTCGATCGTCGGCATGGAACTCCCTTGGAGGCGGGGGCTGTTCACGGACGGTGGTCGGGTGTGCCGGGTACGGCCGTGCGGATCGCGTCGAGGCTCGCCGGGTTGACGAGCGTGGACAGATCGCCGGGCTCCTCACCGGTGACCAGGGCGCGGACCAGACGTCGCATCACCTTGCCGTTGCGGGTCCTGGGCAGCTCGGGCACGGCGACGACCCGGCCGGGCCGGAACGCGGGTCCCAGCGCGGCGGCGACCCGCTCGCGGATCCGCTCGGCGTCCGCCGCGTCGAGGGTCCGGCCGGGGGCGGGAACCGTGAAGCACCACAGGGCCTCGCCCGAGACGGGGTGCGGTATGCCGACGGCGGCGGCCTCGGCGACGGCCGGGTCGCCGAGGACGGCGTCCTCCACTTCGGCGGGTCCGAGGCGCTTGCCGGCCACCTTCATGACGTCGTCGAGCCGGCCGTGCACGAACCACTCGTCCCCCGACCGTGACACCAGATCGCCGTGGGACCAGCGCCCCGGCCTGCGCCCGAAGTAGGCGTCGGCGAACCGCTCCCGCGCCTGCCACAGCCCCCGGGTCATCCCCGGCCACGAACGCCGTACGACCAGCTCCCCGAGCCGCCCCTCGGCCACTTCGGCACCGGCCTCGTCCTCGACGGCCGCGTCGATGCCGAGACACGGTCCCGTGAAGCCGCACGGCGACTGGGGCAGGGTGGGCGCGGAGGCGAGCAGGGAGCCGCCGACCTCGGTGCCGCCGCAGATGTTGATCACCGGGCAGCGTTTGCCGCCGAACTCGGCGGAGTACCAGCGCCACGCCTCCTCGGTCCACGGCTCCCCCGTCGAGCCGAGGACCCGCACGGAGGGGGGCGCGGCCGGGTGCCGTGAGTCCCGTGCCATCAGCATCCGGGACAGACTGGGCGAGCTGCCGAAGACGGTGACCTCGTGCTCGTCGAGCAGCCGCCACAGGCGACTCACGTCCGGGTGGTCGATCGCGCCCTCGTACGCCAGGACGCAGGCACCGGCGAGGGTGGCGCCGATCGCGACGAGCGGGAACATGATCCAGCCCGGGTCGGTCACCCAGAACACCATGTCGCCCGGCCGTAGATCGAGGTTGTAGCGGGTCTCGCTGCCGACCTGTGCGGGGAATCCGCCGTGGGTGTGGACCGCGCCCTTGGGGCGGCCGGTGGTGCCGGAGGTGTGCAGCAGGAGGAAGGGGGCGGCCGCGGAGAGGGATTCGGTTCCGACGGGTTCGGCGGCGGCCAGCCGCTCCCAGTCGCCCGATCCGTCGGCCACGACGACGAGTCGACGTACGCTCGGCGCCCCGGCCATGGCCGTGCGCGCCACCGCCTCCAGGTCGTACCGGCGTCCGCGCCGGAGGGTGGAGCGTGCGGTCACCAGCACCCGGGCGCCGGCGTCGAGGAGCCGGAGCGCGATCGCCTCGGCGCCGAAGCCGGAGAAGAGCGGCACGAGGATCGCGCCGATGCGCGCGCAGGCGAAGAGCAGGACGAAGGCATGGGGACCGGGGGGCAGACAGCACGCCACCCGGTCCCCTCCCCCCACCCCGAGCCCACGCAGCCCGCCGGCCACCCGGGCGCTGTACGCGGCGACCTCCTCGTACGACAGCGTCCCGAGCGTCCCGTCCTCGCGTTCCCAGCGCAGGGCGGGCGCCTGCCCGCGGCCCTGCCGGAGGTGGCGTTCCAGGCAGGAGTCGACGAGGTTGGTGCGCCCGCCCGGGAACCACCGGGTGAACGCGATGCCGCCCGACTCGTCGCACATACGCTGCGGGCGCACATGCCAGACGATGCCGATGTCCGGCAGGGCCCGCTCCCAGAACCACTCGGGGTCGGCCGCGGACCGGGCCTGGAGTGTGCGGTAGCCGCCCTCGACGCCGTGCCGGCGGCAGAAGGCGGCGATGTTGCCGTGCTCGGTGAACTCCGGTGTCGGGTACCAGGCGTAGGCGCTCATCGGGCCCCGTTCTCGATCAGCGCGGCGATGGCCTGGCCGCCGCCGATGCACAGGGCGATCACGCCGAACCGGCCGCCCGTGCGGCGCAGTTCGTGGGCCGCCTTGAGCAGCAGCACCGTGCCGGTGGCGCCGATGGGATGGCCGAGGGCGATGGCCCCGCCGTTGGGGTTGACCCGGTCCGGGTCGAGTTTGAGGGTGTCCATCACGGCCAGCACCTGGGCCGCGAACGCCTCGTTGAGCTCGATCACGTCGATGTCGTCGAGGGTGAGGTCGTGGCGCTGGAGCAGGGCGCGGATCGCGTCGGCGGGGGCGACACCCATGATCTCCGGCTCCAGCGCGGTGACGACCGCGTCGAGCAGCCGGCACAGCGGGGCGGGGCCGCGCTCCAGGTCGCCGGCGCGCATCAGCAGCACGGCGGCGGCGCCGTCGTTGATGCCCGCGGAGTTCCCGGCGGTGATCGTGCCGTCCTGCGCGAAGACCGGGGGCAGGGCGGCGAGCTTCGCCACCGTCGTGCCGGGCCGGGGGTGTTCGTCGCGCTCGACGATGCCGTCCGGGGTGGCGACGGGCACGATCTGCGCGTCGAACCGCCCCGCCGCCACGGCCGTGGCCGCCCGGCGCTGGCTCTCGGCGGCCCAGCGGTCCTGGCGTTCCCGGGAGATGCCGTACCGGCCCGCGACCACCTCGCCGGTCATGCCCATCGGGTAGTGGCCGAAGGGGTCGGTGACCAGGGAGACGGTGCCGTCGACGGCCGGTTCTCCGGGCAGTTCGTCGCGGGCGCGTTCGCTGTAGTCGAGCCGCGGCTGACGGGTCATCGACTCGTTGCCGCCCGCCACGATCACGTCGGCGAGGCCGAGGGCGAGGCTCTGCGCGGCCGACCAGACCGCCTGGAGTCCGGATCCGCACAGCCGGTTGACGTTGTGGGCGGTGACCCGCACGGACAGGCCCGCGCTCAGCGTGGCACGCCGGGCGTTGAACGCCTCGGGGCCGACCTGGCCCACACAGCCGAGGACGACCTCGTCGACGGCGCCGAGCTGCAGCCCGGCACGGACGACGGCCTCGCGGACGACAAGGGCGCCGAGCCGGTGGGCGGGGGCCGAGCTCAGCGCGCCCTGGTACCGGCCGATCGGGGTGCGGGCCCCGTTGACGACGGCGATGTCTAAAGGCATCGGGGACATCGGTTTCACTCCTCGGGACTCGTGCGGGTGAGCGCCGGGCGCAGGGTCCGGGCGTCCCGGTCGGGGCGGATCAGCAGCGCGGCGAGCAGGGCGCCGCCGATCAGCAGGCAGGCGGCCAGGTCGAAGGCCCGGCCGTAGCCGACGGTCTCGTTCGGCGCGGCGTCGATGATCCGGCCGGTGACGTAGGGGGCGAGCAGGCTGGAGAGGGCGGCGAGGGCGTACGACAGTCCGAGGGCGGCGCTGCGCCGGGCGGGCGGGCAGATGTCGGCGATGGCCGCGTTGGTGAGCGGGGTCTGGCCGTTGCCCGCGGAGAACGCCAGCACGAGCAGCGGCAGCAGGAGGGCGGCGGGACCGGCCCGGGTCGCGAGCAGCAGACAGAGCCCGGCCAGCAGCGGCAGCAGCGCGCCGAGCAGTCCCTGCGCGACCCGGGCGGTCACCCCCCTCCGCAGCAGCCGGTGCGCGACGGCGCCGGCGGTGAGGACCAGGACGGCCATCGACAGGGCGGGCAGCCCGACGATCGCACCGACCTCCGCGTCACTGAACCCCACCTGCTCCTCCAGATAGAGCGGCAGCCAGGCGAAGCCCAGGGCGAGCGTCCACATGACGGCAAAGGTGGAGAGGGTGGCGCCGAGCCAGGTACCGGTGGTGACGATGCGCCAGAAGGGGACGCGGGGGGCTTCTGGCGGATCGTCGTCCGTGGCTGCCGGGCCGAGCCGTGCTGTGTACGGTCCGCCGCCGCCCAGTCGCAGCCACGCGACCGTCCACACCACCCCCACGGCCCCGAGCAGTCCGAACACGGCGCGCCAGCCGAGGGTGTCGCTGACCAGGATGACCAGCGGCGCGGCCAGCACGGTGCCGCCCGCGCCGCCGGCGACGACGACGGCCGAGGGAAGGGCGCGCCGTTTCTCCGGGAACCAGGTGAACGCGGTGTAGTTGGCGAGCGGATAGCCCGGCCCCTCACCCGCCCCGAGCACCACCCGGGTGGCGACGAGCGCGCCGAATCCGGCGGCGGGGAGGAGGATCGGCAGCTGAGCCGCCGCCCACACGAGGGCGAGCACGGCGAGCAGGGGCCGGGGGTGGATGCGGTCGCCCAGGAAGCCGACCGAGACGGCGGAGAGGCTGAAGAGCAGATAGAAGCTGCTGGCGATGGTGCCGAACTCGGTGGCGGTGAGCCCGAGATCGTCCTTGATGGGCCCCGCGGTCAGCCCGAGGACGGCCTTGTCGGCGGCGTTGATCACGATGAACAGGGCCAGCAGGACGAGGACGGTCCGGGCGCGGGGCCCGGTGCCGTCGGACGCGGCGGGCTCGGTGCGGGCCTCCACGGTCATGCCCGGGCCGGCCGTTCGTCGTGCCGGTCGAAGAGGAACTTCATCCGGGCCCCCTTTGCCCCGAACAGACCCCCATGCTCCGAACGGAGCTCGGCGGAACGGAACAGGTCCGTTCCGTCTGGCCGGGAACGTACACCCGCCCGGAACGGAACGCAACCGTTCCGTCCGGTGTTAACCTCCCGCAGTGGACTCGACCAGGGACTCGACCGGCAGAAGCGCACTGGACCCCCGCAGGCCCACCGGCTCCGCGACGCTCCGGGAGTCGGTGACGGAGACGATCCGGCGGGCGATGTTCGAGGAGCTGGCCGAGACCGGGTACGCCCGGATGTCGATGGAGGCCGTCACCCGCCGGGCCCGCGTCGGCAAGGCCGCCCTCTACCGCCGCTGGCCCACCAAGGAGGCCATGGTGGTGGAGCTGGTCTCCGAGGCCGCCGCCGCCCACCTGCCGGCGACGGCCGACTCCGGTTCACTGCCCGCCGACGTCGAGCGCTTCGTCCGCGACACGATGGCCGACCTGCGCCATCCCCTGGTCGGCCGGATCATCCCGGACCTCGTCGCCGAGTCGGCCCGCAACCCGTCCCTGCGCGACGCCCTGCACGAGGCGGTCCTCGCGCCCCGGCGTGCCGCGGTGGCGACCCTCCTGCGGCAGGCGGTGGACCGCGGTGAGCTGCCGGCGGACATCGACATGGGCCTGGCCGTCGACCTCTTCGGCGCCCCGCTGTACTTCAGGGTGCTGGCGGTCGGCGGCCCCACCGACGACGCCTACGTCACCCGCCTCACCCACGCCGTGCTGGCGGCCCTCGCCGCGAGCCGCTGACCTGCGCCCCGGGCGGCGTTTTTGTCACGCGCATGCGTAGACGCGCCGTACGGCAAGCACCTACGGTCTCCGGGCAGCCAAGCCCTGGAGTGCCGGATGCGCCGTAGCTCCTCCCCCCTCGCCCTGCTCCTGCTGGGCCTGGGTGTCTTCCTGCTGGTCCTCGCGCCCATGCTCGCGTGGTACGTCAAGCCGCGCGCGGCGGTGAACCCGGTCGACATCGATGTGACCGCGGTCTACACCGGCACGGGCAGCTACTTCGACGTCGACGAGGCCGAGACGCTGCGCGAGAAGCGGATCACGGTCACCCAGCGGGTGCGCGGCGACGTCGGTGACAGCGAACGCAGCGGCCGGGCGGTGTGGGACGTGGTCACCACGGTCGACACGGACAAGTCCCTGCCGGCCGCCGATCCGCATGACGCGCTGGACTTCTCCACCGCCCGCTGGGTCACCGACCGCCGGACCAACCGGCCGGCGCACTGCTGCCAGGAGCAGCCGTACCACGAGGGCGAGGCCTACCTGAAGTTCCCCTTCGACGTACAGAAACGCCCGTACCGCTGGTGGGACAGCCAGCTCGGCGGGGCCGTCACCCTCTCCTACCGGGGCACCGAGAAGATCCGCGGCTACCAGGGGTACGTCTTCACGGGCACCGTTCCGCCGACAAAGATCGGTACCCGTCAGGTCCCGGGGGCCCTGGTCGGCCGGCCCGAGGCGGCTCAGGTGTTCGCCGAGGAGTGGTACTCCAACCACGGCATCAAGCTGGTCGTCGACCAGGCCACCGGCCGTGTCCTCTCCGCCCAACTGGGCCCCCGCCAGACCCTGCGCGCACCGGGCGGCACAAAGGATGCCGTGGTGCTCCTGGACGTGCCGAAGCTGAGCCACACGCCGGCCACGCAGGAGTTCGCGGTCGGCAAGGCCGAGGAGGACGGTGTGCGGCTGCGCGCGGTCGGGCGGACCGTGCCGATCGGTGCGGCCGCGGCGGGGTTCGTCCTCGCGGCCGCGGGGGGTGTGCTGCTGGTACGCGGGCGGGCGCGTCCCGAGGACGGGTGACGCGCGCGCCGCAAGAGACCCGAGACCGACGTGGTCAGGCGCCGCAGGAACGCAGGAACTTCCGGGTGCGGACCGCGATCGGCAGGGGCTTGTCCGGCTCGCAGGGATACATGTCCTGCTCGACGATCGCGAACAGCTCGACGCCGAGCCCCTGCGCCGCAGCCAGCACCGGCTCCAACTCCGGTACACCGGAGGGGGGTTCGCACATCACCCCGCGCTGCACGGCCGGCCCGAACGGCACCCCGCCCGCGACGACGTCGGCGAGGATCTCCGGGTCGACCTGCTTGAGGTGCAGGTAGCCGATGCGTTCGCCGTACGTCTCGATCAGCTTGACGCTGTCGCCGCCGCAGTAGGCGTAGTGCCCGGTGTCCAGGCAGAGGTTGACCAGCTCGGAGTCGGTGGAGTCGAGGAAGCGCTCGACGTGCGCCTCGGTGTCGATGTGGGTGTCGGCGTGCGGGTGGACGACGATGTCGAGGCCGTACGTCTCCTTGACCTCGTGGCCGAGGCGTTCCATGCCCTTGGTCAGGTGGGCCCACTGCTCGGCCGTGAGCTCCGGCGGCTCCAGGATCTCGGCGGTCTTGTCGTCGCGCCAGAACGACGGGATGACCACGAGGTGCCGGGCGCCCATGGCCCGGGTGAGCGCGGCGACCTGGCTGACGTGCTCCCAGGTGGACTCCCAGACGGACGGCCCGCGGTGCAGGCCGGTGAAGACCGTGCCCGCCGACACCTTCAGGCCGCGCTTGTCGACCTCGTCGGTGAGCCGGGCCGGGTCGGTCGGCAGATAGCCGTACGGGCCCAGCTCGATCCAGGAGTAGCCCGCCTCGGCGACCTCGTCCAGGAAGCGTTCCCAGGGCACCTGCTGAGGGTCGTCGGGGAACCAGACGCCCCAGGAGTCCGGCGCCGAACCCACCCGGATACGGTCGAGGGAAGGGGCGGTTGCCATGTCAGGAGGTCCCTTCGGGAGAAGCGGGTGATGCCTTCGCGGGCGCGGTGAGGTCTTCCTCTTCCGGAAGCTCCTCGACGTCGACGCCGCGCACCTGGGCCAGTTCGTGCTTGAGGGCGGCGAGTTCGGCGCCGCCGGCCATGTGGTTGGTCAGCTCCTCGAGGCCGATCTCGCTGCGGTCGGCGCTCAGTTCCAGGGTGCCGAGGCGCAGGACGCTGAAGTGGTCGCCGACCATGTAGGCGTGGTGGGGGTTGTGGGTGATGAAGATGACGCCGAGTCCGCGGTCGCGGGCGGCGGCGATGTACTTCAGGACCACGCCGGACTGCTTGACACCCAGGGCGGCGGTGGGCTCGTCCAGGATGAGGACGCGGGCGCCGAAGTAGACGGCGCGGGCGATGGCCACGCACTGGCGCTGGCCGCCGGAGAGCGTGCCGATGGGCTGCTCCAGGTCGTCGAGGACGATGCCCATGTTGCGCAGTTCCTCGTCGGCGGTCTTCTTCATCCGCTCGATGTCGAGGCGGCGGATCGGCCAGGGGCCCTTGGTCATCTCGGAGCCGAGGAAGAAGTTGCGCCACACCGGCATCAGGGGCACGGTCGCCAGGTCCTGGTAGACGGTGGCGATGCCCCGGTCGAGGGCCTCGCGCGGGGTGGAGAAGCGGACCGGTTCTCCGTCGACGAGGAACTCGCCCTCGGTGTGCTGGTGCAGCCCGGAGATGATCTTGATCAGGGTGGACTTGCCGGCGCCGTTGTCGCCGAGGACGCAGGTCACCTTGCCCGGGTGGACGGCGAGGTCGACGCCGTGCAGGGCGCGGATGTTGCCGTAGGACTTCCCGGCGCCGCGCAGTTCGACGATCGGCCGGTCCTGCTCGGGGACGGTGTCCTTCAGGACGGCTCCGTGGGTGCCGGTTCCGTTGGCGTTGGTCATTGCGTCACCTCCGGGTCGCCGTGCGACGGACCCACAGATTGATGAGGACGGCCCCGAGCAGCATCACACCGAGGAACGCCTTGAACCAGTCGGGGTTCCATCCGGCGTAGACGATGCCCTGGTTCACCATGCCGAACATGAAGGCGCCGAAGACCGGGCCGATCGCGGAGCCGTAACCTCCGGTGAGCAGACAGCCGCCGATCACCGCCGCGGCGATGAAGATCAGCTCCTGGCCGACGCCCTCGCCGGACTGCACGGTGTTGAAGGAGAACAGCTGGTGCATGCCGACGAACCAGGCACCGAAACCGACCAGCATGAACAGCGTGATCTTGGTGAAGGTCACCGGGACACCGACCGCGCGGGCGCTGCCCTGGTTGCCGCCGACCGCGAAGATCCAGTTGCCGTACTTGGTGCGCAGCAGCACCCAGGTGGCCAGGGCCGCGAAGACCAGCCACCACACCACGGTGATCTTCACCTGGACACCGCCGACGTCGAAGGACGAGGCGAAGATCGCCCGCGCCTGGTCGAAGCCGTCCATGGTGCTGATGTCGTCGGTCGCGACGTTGCCGGTGACCAGCTTGGTGACCGCGAGGTTCACGCCCTGCAGGATCAGGAAGGTGCCCAGGGTGACCAGGAAGCTCGGCAACCCCGTTTTCACCAGCATCCAGCCGTTGAACGCACCGATACCGAGCGACACCACGAGCGCGACGATCACGCCCATCCAGATGTTCAGCGTCAGCTGGTAGCTGAGCATGCTCGCGGTCAGCGCCGAGGTGATCACGGCGACACCGGCCGACAGGTCGAACTCGCCGCCGATCATCAGCAGCGCCACGGGCAGCGCCATGATCCCGATGGTCGACGCCTGGTACAGGACCGTGGCCATCGACGAGCCCTGGCGGACCGAGGGCGCCGCGATCAGGAAGAAGACGAACACCGCGACGGCGCCGAGGAAGACACCGACCTCGGGCCGGGCGAGCAGCCGCAGCGCCAGGGGACGCTGCCGGGTCCGCCCGTCGGACTGCCCGGGGCCGGGGGCCGGCGGGGTGGTCACCGCCGGCCCAGCCTGCTGGGCCATGCTCATCACCGGGTGCCCTTCGCGGCGAACCCGGCGATCCGCTCGACGTTGGACTTGTCGACGAACGCCGGGCCGGTCAGCACCGGCTGCTCACCGCCGCCGCTGTAGTTGCCGTTGTTCTTGAAGAGCCACAGGGAGTCGACCGCGAGGTAGCCCTGGAGGTAGGGCTGCTGGTCGACGGCGAACTGGATGTCGCCGCTCTCGATGGCGCTGGTGAGCTCCTTGTTGAGGTCGAAGGTGGCGACCTTGGCCTTGCTGCCCGCCTCGGACACCGACTGCACCGCGGTGAGCGCGAAGGGGGCGCCGAGCGTGACGACGTAGTCGAGGGAGCTGTCCTGCTTCAGCTTGGCGGTGATCGTCGATTTCACGGACGGCATGTCGGTGCCGTTGACGTTCAGGGTGTCCGTGGTGCCCGAGAACGTCTTCTTCACCCCGTCGCAGCGCTGGGTGAGGCCGATGTTGCCCTGCTCCTGGATGACACAGACGGCCTTCTTCGCGCCGACCTCGTTGAGCCGCTTGCCCAGCGCCTCACCGGCCACGGTCTCGTCCTGGCCGAAGAACTCCAGCAGGCCGAGGTCCTTCCAGTCGCTCACCCCGGAGTTGAGTCCGACCACGGGTATGCCGGCCGCCTCCGCCTTGCCGATGACGCCCTTGAGGGCGTCCGGCTTGGCAAGAGTGACGGCGATGCCGTCGACCTTCTGGTCGATCGCGTTCTGCACCAGGGTGGCCTGGTTGCCGGCGTTGGGGTCGGCGGAGTAGACGAGGTCGATGTTGTCCTTGGCGGCGGCGGCCTCGGCGCCCTTGCGCACGATGTCCCAGAAGGTGTCGCCGGACGCCTGGTGGGTGACGAGCGCGACCGTCATCCGGGGCGTGGTGGCCTTGCCTGCCGAGGCACCGTCCGCTCCCTCCTCGGCCTTCTTGCCGCCGGAGCTGCTGGAGCAGCCGGCGAGCACCAGGGCCGCCGCCGCTGCCACGGCCAGGGCGGGGATGATTCTGCGAGAGCGGTCCATCTTTCCTGCACCTCACTGTGCGACCGGGGGAAAGGCTGTGTTGGGACCGGATCCAACTCCCTTGGCGCCACCACTGTCAATACTTTGTTAAGACATCATTTCACAAACAGGTCAGAATGTAAGTACAAAGTGCTACGGTGGGCCGCGGGAGGGATGCCATGCCCAGCACTGACTCCGGACTCGCCGCCGTACGCTTCACAGTCGACCGCACCAGCCCCGTACCTCTCTACCACCAGCTTGCACAGCAGTTGGAGGCGGCCATCGAGCGCGGGGTGCTCGCCCCCGGCGACCGCCTCGGCAACGAGGTCGATCTGTCCGTACGTCTCGGACTGTCCCGGCCCACGGTCCGCCAGGCCATCCAGTCCCTGGTCGACAAGGGTCTGCTGGTCCGCCGCCGGGGCGTCGGCACCCAGGTCGTCCACAGCCAGGTCAAACGCCCGTTGAAGCTCAGCAGCCTCTACGACGACCTGGAGGCGGCGGGCCAGAGCCCCACCACGCGCGTGCTGCGGGCCGAGTCCGTGCCGGCCCCACCCGACGTCGCGGCCGCCCTCGGCGTCGCCGAGGACAGCGAGGTCACCGTTCTGGAGCGGCTGCGCTGCACCCACGGCCGGCCGGTGGCCTTCCTCGTCAACTACCTGCCCACGGACCTGCTGCGCCTGAACTCCGAGGCCCTCGAATCCACCGGCCTGTACCGCATGATGCGCTCCGCCGGCATCACCCTGCACAGCGCCCGCCAGTCCATCGGCGCCCGCTGCGCCACCGCCGAGGAGGCCGCGCTCCTGCAGGAGCGGGAGGGCGCCGCGCTCCTGACCATGCAGCGCACGGCCTACGACGACACGGGCCGCGCCGTCGAGTACGGGACGCACATCTACCGCGCGTCCCGGTACGCGTTCGACTTCCAGTTGCTGGTACGACCCTGACGTCAGTGCGCCGCGTCGAGGCGGGCCCGTTGCTCCGCCGACAGTTCCAGGTCCACGGCGGCGAGGTTCTCCTCCAGTTGGGCCACCGACGACGCCCCCGCGAGCGGAACGACGGGCAGCTCCGCGCCCATCTGCCAGGCCAGCACCACCTGGTTGACGCTCGCCCCGGTCTCCCGCGCCACCTCACGCAGCACGGCCAGCCGGGCCGGCGTTCCGGGGTGGTCGTAGTCGGGCGGCAGCGGCTTGTCCGCCCGCCCGTACGCCCCGCCCAGCAGTGGTGAGTAGGCGACCAGCGTCAGCGCGGGCTCGGAGCGCAGATAGCCGAGAAGTTCGGCACCGGCGTGGCCGAGACTGCCGTCGGGGAAGAGGTCGCTGGGCATGTCGAAGCGGGGCCGCAGATGGCTGTGCTGGTACTGGAGCACCTCATAGCCGGGCAGGGAGGCCGCGGCAGCCAGGGCACGGGCCCGCTCCACCCGCCAGATCGCCTGGTTGCTGACGCCGAGCAGACCGACGGTGCCCTCCGCGACCAGTGCGGCGAACCCCTCGACGGTCTCCTGGAGGGGAACCCCGTGATCGTCGATGTGCGCGTACAGCAGGTCCAGTTTCTGCACGCCGAGCCGTTCCCGGCTGCGCTCGGCCGACTCGCGGATCACCTTCGCCGACAGGCCCTCCGCGTTGTCGGTGTAGCTGGTGCCGGGAGCGAGCGGGCGGGCGCCGAGCTTGGTGGCGATGACGACCTCGTCGCCGACGCCTCGGCTGCGCCGCCACCGGCCGAGCAGTTCCTCGCTGTGGCCGCCCTGGCTGCCGTCGGTCCAGAACGCGTAGTTGTCCGAGGTGTCGATGAAGTTCCCGCCGGCCTCGACATAGCGGTCGAGAACGGCGAAGGAGGTCTGCTCGTCCGTGAGCGAGCCGAACAGCATCGCGCCGAGCGCGAGCACGCTGACCTCGCGGCGGTGGCGCGGATCGGTGCCGATGGTGCGGTACTTCATGGTGGTCCCTCCCGTTCGGCCCGCTTGTGCGGGCACGAACGGGAGTCTTCAGTTTGAAGCGCGCTTCAAGTCAAGGAGGACGTACTGCATGCGATACGTCCCCCGGGCGCACGCAGGGGCGGGTCAGGTGGCGGAGGCGGGGCCGGGTGGCAGGTGGACGGTCATGATCAGATGGCAGGTTGTGGTGCCGCTGCCGCGGTAGGTGTGGGGGGCGTCGCCGTCGAAGGTGGCGGTCTGTCCGGCTTCGACCGGGTGCTCGACGCCGTCGACGATCAGCGTCATCCGTCCGGCGGTGACGCTGACGGTTTCGACGACGCCGGCCTGGTGGGGGTGGCTGGGGTACTCCTCGCCGGGCTCCAGTTTCCAGCGCCAGACCTCGGTCGGGGCCGGGCCTGAGGTCGTCAGCATGAGCCGGGCTTCGCTGCCCTGCTCTCCGGTCCACAGCGGCATCACGGTGTCGGCGGACACGACGCGGACGCGCCCTTCGGTCCGCCCCTCCATCAGGGCGGAGACCGAGATGCCGAGGGTGTCGGCCAGCCGGACCAGGGTGGCGAAGTTCGGGTTGCCCTGCGCCTTCTCCAGTGCGACCAGGGCGCCCTTGCTGACCTTGGCGCGCCGGCCGAGTTCGTCCAGGGACAGGCCGGCGCGGTTGCGGGCCGCCCTGACGTTGTGCGCGAGCGTCCGCAGGGCTGCCTCGGTCTCGGCCATCCGATCACCCTCCTCGTGAGTGGACCACTTCAATGCACCGTCCGGTCGTTTGGTTGACGACCCCCGGTCGGTCCGTTGTACGGTTTGGTCGTTCCATTGAAATAGTAAGGGATACACCGTGATCGCTCTGCTGCTGGCCCTGGGCAGTTCGCTGGCCTACGGATGCGCCGACTTCCTCGGCGGCCTCGGCGCCCGCAAGGCGCATGTGCTGCGCACCGTGATGATCGCCGCCCCGGCCTCTCTCGCGGTCGAGCTGCTGCTGTGGCCGTTCCTCGGCGCCTCGTTCAGTGCCGAGACCCTGGGGTGGGGCGCCGCGTCCGGTGTCGCGTCGGCCGCCGCGTTCGCCCTGCTCTACCGCACCCTGGCCATCGGTCCGATGAACGTGCTCTCGCCGGTGACCGCGCTGGTGTCCGCCGTGCTGCCGGTCGGCGTGGGCCTGCTGCAGGGCGAACACCTCGGCCTGACCGGGCTGGTGGGCCTGCCGCTCGCGCTGATGGCGGTGGTACTGGTCAGCGCCGGACACGGTGCCGGAAGCGCACGTCCCTCCCGTATCGCGCTGCTGCTGGCCTTCGGCGCCGGTGCCGCGATCGCCCTCCAGCTGATCTTCCTGCACCAGGCCCCGTCCGACAGCGGCGTCGGCCCGCTGATCATCGGCCGGGCAGTCTCCTCCGCCGTCACCCTGACCGCAGCCGGACTGCTGCACCGCAGGCTCGGCCCCGAGCGGCCCGCCTACGCGATGTCAGCCACCGCCGGCGTGCTGGACTCGGTGGCGAACCTGCTGTTCCTGCTCGCCGTCCGCAGCGGCGACCTCGCCGTGGTCGCCGTCATCACCGCCCTCTACCCGGCCGGCACCGTCCTGCTCGCCCGCAGCGTGCTCGCCGAACGCATCCACCGCGGCCAGCTCGTCGGCCTGGGCACCGCCGCCGTCGCCGTCAGCCTCCTCGCCCTCACCTGACGCCGGCCCGCCGCCACCCCCCGCAGCACGACCGCGCAAGGAGCAGCATGCGCCGGCAGCTTCGCGGCCTGGACCGCATCGGCCCCTGGAAGCCCTGACCCCGTCCACCGCACACGATCCATCCGCACCCACCAAGGAACGGAGCCCCGCCCATGACCGCCCTCCGGATCGCCCCCGCCGTCGCCGACGCCTTCCCCGACACCCTCATCGCCCTGATCACCGCCACCGGCCTGCGCGGCCGTGAACCCTGGCCCGAGACCACCGCCGCCCTGGAGGACCTGGAGCAGCAGCTCGCCGACGGCACCTGGCAGCCCGCCGACGAGACCGATCCCCGGATCGAGGCGTGGCACACCGCCTACCGGTCCTTCGGCACCAACCCCCGCCGTATCCGCCCCAGCGTCGACGCGCTCGGCCGGCGCTTCGCGAAGAAGGGAACGCTGCCGCGCATCAACCCGGCCGTCGACTCCTACAACGCCGTCTCCGTCCGCAACGGACTGCCCGCCGGCGCCTTCGACCTCGCTCACGTCACCGGCGACGTCGACATCCGCCATGCGGACGGCAGCGAGGAGTTCACCCCGCTCGGCGAACCCGGCACCACCGAGAACCCCAAGCCCGGCGAGATCATCTACGCGGACACCACCGGCGTCCTGACCCGCCACTGGAACCACCGCGACGCCCACCGCACCCGCGTCACCGAAGACTCCACCCACGTCGTCTTCGTCCTCGAAACCCTCCACGCCACCCGCGACGGCCACCACCTCAAGATGGCAGCAGACGAACTGCAGGGTCTGCTCGTCCCGCACGCCGAAAAGACCACCGTCCACTTCATCAGCCCCGCACACCCCCACGCCACTGTCTGACGCTTCGACCCCGCGCTCACCGGCCCAGGAGACGGAGGTGCGACACCCCGGCCCGTACGCCACAGATCGTTGCCGCACCTGTCCTCGCGGTTTGAACAACAGTGACTACGTTGAAGTCATCGACGTAGGTCATCGGGCGATGGAGGCGGCATGACCGGCAAGAAGGCGGAGAAGGTGCCGCGCAAGGCATACGAAGAGGAACTGCTGCGCCTGCAGACGGAGCTGGTGAAACTGCAGGAGTGGATACGTGCCGAGGGCGCCCGGCTGGTCGTGGTCTTCGAGGGCAGGGACGCGGCCGGCAAGGGCGGCACCATCAAGCGGGTCGCCGAACATCTCAACCCGCGTGTCGCACGCATCGCGGCGCTGCCCAAGCCGACCGAGCGCGAGCGCAGCCAGTGGTACTTCCAGCGGTACGTCGAGCATCTGCCGGCCGGCGGGGAGATCGTGCTGTTCGACCGGTCCTGGTACAACCGGGCCGGCATCGAGCACGTGATGGGCTTCTGCACGAAGGAGGAGCACCAGCTCTTCCTTCGGCAGTGCCCGATCTTCGAGCGGATGCTGGTGGAGGACGGGATCCTGCTGCGCAAGTACTGGTTCTCGGTGAGTGACACCGAGCAGCAGGAGCGCTTCCGGCGCCGGCTGGAGGATCCCCTGCGGCGCTGGAAACTGTCCGCGATGGACCTGGAGTCGATCACCCGCTGGGAGGCGTACTCCCGGGCCAAGGACGAGATGATGGTGCACACCGACATCGCCGAGGCGCCCTGGCACGTCGTCGAGAGCGACGACAAGCGGCGGGCCCGGCTGAACATGATCGCCCACCTGCTGGACTCCGTGCCGTACCACGAGGTGCCGCCGCCGGTGCTGGAGCTGCCGGAGCGGCCTGCGTCGACGGGCTACGAGCGCCCGCCGCGCGATCTGCAGACCTACGTCCCCGATCACGCGGCGAGTCTCTGACCGAGTGCTTCAGTCGCATGCCCTGGGCCATGGAACGCCGCCCATGCGCCGCAGCCGGCCGAGGGCCGGTCAGCTGCCGTCCGGCAGCGACAGGGGGACGTCGAGGCGCTGCGCGAGATTGTCGTACGTGATGCCGAAGGTCTCGAGCACGGTCACGCCCCCGGGACCGACGCGGAACGTCGCGAACTCGGTGTAGACGCGGTCGACGCACCCGAGTCCGGTGAGCGGGTAGGTGCACCGAGGCACCAGCTTCGGTGTGCCGTCCTTGGCGAAGAGCGTCATCATCACGAACACTCTCTTGGCGCCGATGGCGAGGTCCATCGCGCCTCCGACGGCCGGGATGGCGTCGGCCGCGCCGGTGTGCCAGTTGGCCAGGTCGCCGGCCGCGGACACCTGGAAGGCGCCGAGTACGCAGACGTCGAGATGTCCGCCGCGCATCATCGCGAAGGAGTCGGCGTGGTGGAAGTAGGCGGCCCCGGGGAGTTCGGTGACCGGGACCTTCCCCGCGTTGGTGAGATCGGGGTCGACCTGCCCCTCCTGGGCTGCCGGGCCCATGTTGAGCATGCCGTTCTCGGTGTGCAGCACCACGCCCGATCCCGCAGGCAGGTGGTCGGCGACCAGGGTCGGCTGGCCGATGCCCAGGTTGACGTAGGAACCGTGCGGGATGTCGCGCGCCACCCGGGCGGCCATCTCGTGCTTGGTCAGTGGCTCCCGGTCGAGGTTCTCCACGAAGGCGTTCGTCGGGTTCATGCGGCCGGCACCACCTGTACGACGCGGTCGACGTAGATGCCCGGCGTGACGACGGCCTCCGGATCGAGGTCACCGGTCTCGACGATCTCGCGCACCTGTGCCACGACCGTGGTCGCGGCGGTGGCCATGACCGGCCCGAAGTTCCGAGCGGTCTTGCGGTAGACGAGGTTGCCCATCCGGTCGGCCCGGTGGGCGCCGATCAGCGCGACGTCGCCCTTGATCGGGTGCTCCAGGAGGTAGGAACGGCCCGCTATCTCGCGGGTCTCCTTGCCTTCGGCGAGCGGCGTGCCGACGCCCGTGGGCGAGTAGAACGCGCCGATACCGGCCCCGGCCGCGCGCAGCCGCTCGGCGAGGGTGCCCTGAGGAACCACTTCCAGCTCGATCCGTCCCTCGCGGTAGAGCCGGTCGAAGACCCACGAGTCGGACTGGCGGGGGAAGGAGCACACGATCCTGCGCACCCGTCCCTTGGCCAGCAGCGCGGCCAGCCCCGTGTCGCCGTTGCCAGCGTTGTTCGACACCACGGTCAGATCGGTCGCGCCCTGCCGGATGAGCGCGTCGATCAGTTCGACCGGCATACCGGCCATACCGAACCCGCCGACCAGCACGGTCGATCCGTCCTCGATCCCGGCGACGGCGTCATCGGCATGCGCGTACAGCTCGACGCTCATGCCGCATTCTCCAGGACCACGGCCAGCGCCTGCCCGACACCGATGCAGACCGCGGCGACACCCCACCGCTCCCCCGACTCACGCAGTCGCGCGGCCAGCGTGCCGAGGATGCGGCCGCCGGAGGCGCCGAGCGGGTGGCCGATCGCGATCGCACCGCCCTTCGTGTTCACGATCGCCGGATCGATCTTCCAGGCATCCACGCAGGCCAGCGACTGTACGGCGAAGGCCTCGTTGAGTTCGACCGCCGACACGTCCGACCAGGAGATCCCCGCCCGGCTCAGTGCACGCTCGGCCGCCTCGACCGGCGCGAACCCGAACATCTGCGGCTCCAGCGCCGCCACCCCGCGGCCGGCGATCCGCGCCAGTGGCGCATGGCCGATGTGCGAGGCCGCGTCCTCGGAGCCGATCAGCACGGCGGACGCACCGTCGTTCAGCGGAGAGGCGTTCCCGGCCGTGATGACGCCGTCGGGGCGGAACGCCGGTTTGAGGCCTGCCAGCTTCTGCGGCGTGGATCCGGGCCGGATCCCCTCGTCACGAGCGAGCCGGACCTCGCCGTCCACCACGACCGGCACGACGAGCTCGTCGTAGAACCCGGAGTTCCAGGCGTCGTCCGCGAGGTTGTGCGAGCGGGCGGCGAACTCGTCCTGCCGTTCCCGGGGGATGGGGAACCTCTCGGCCAGTTGCTCGTTCGCCTCCCCCAGCGAGACCGTCCACTCCTTCGGCATGCGGTCGTTGACCAGCCGCCACCCCAGGGTGGTCGACACGGCGGTCACATGGCCGGCGGGGAAAGCGCGTGACGGCTTGGGCAGCACCCACGGGGCGCGAGTCATCGACTCCACACCACCGGTGAGGACGATGTCGGCGTCGCCGGTCTCGACGGCACGGGAGCCGATCATCGCCGCGTCGAGGGAGGAGCCGCAGAGCCGGTTGACGGTCGTGGCCGGCACCGACGTCGGCAGCCCCGCCAGGAGGACGGCCATCCGGCCGACGTTGCGGTTGTCCTCACCCGCGCCGTTGGCGTTGCCCCAGACCACGTCCGAGATCAGGGCGGGGTCGAGTGACGGAGCCTTGGCCAGGACTCCTGAGACAGCGAGGGCGGCGAGGTCATCGGGCCGGACGTCGGCGAGGGCACCACCGAACCGTCCGAAGGGCGTTCGCACTGCGTCGTAAACGAAGCTGGTAACCATGGGACTCAACGTAGGTTCAGGGACTGATCTCGTCCAATGTCCAGTTCTGCTCAATTAATCACTGATCCAGATAAGATGCGCTCATGGAGCTCCGGCATGTCCGTTACTTCCTCGCGCTCGCCGAGGAACGCCACTTCAGCCGCGCCGCCGAGCGCCTGCACGTGGTGCAGTCGGCCCTCTCCCAGCAGATCAAGCAGTTGGAGAAGGAGCTCGGGACGACGCTGTTCACGCGGTCGACCAGGCGCGTCGAACTCACCGAGGCCGGCCGGCACCTGGTCACGTACGCCCGGTCGATCCTGGTCGAGGTGGAACGAGCCCAAGATCAGATGTCCCTGCTCGCCACCGGCCAGGCCGGCCGCGTGTCCATCGGGTTCGTCGGAACCGCCACGTATGACGTCCTGCCGCGGATCGCCCGTACGGTACGGGCGCAGCTCCCGGACATCACGCTGGAACTGCACGGTGAGCTGCTGAACCCCGAACTCGTCGAAGGCCTGCTCGACGGCACCTACGACCTCGCGTTGCTGCGGACCGACGCTCCGGTGGGCGCCGACTTCGAGGTCACCGCGCTCCGGTCCGAACGACTGGTTGCCGTCCTGCCCACCGGCCATCCGCTGGCCGGCCGCCGCACGGTCCCCCTGGCGGCACTCGCCGGCGAGCCGTTCGTCGTCCACCCGTCCCGGAGCCGTTCCTCCATGCACGACCGGATTCTCGACGCGTGCGCTCGCGCCGGGTTCGAGCCCTCACCCCTGATCGAGGTCGGCGAGACCTCGACCCTGGTCGTCTTCGTCGCGGCCGGACACGGTGTCGCTCTGGTCCCGGAGTCGGTCCAGAGCCTCCGCCTCGACGGTGTCACCTACGCCCCGCTCACCGAAACCGAAACCGTCCGACTGGGACTCGCACGCCGAGCACGCCAGAACTCACCGGCCACAGAACGGGTCGCGGCAGTGGTCGAGCGGTGCATGCGATGACCTTGCCCGAACCCGGTTCACCTCATGTGCGCGGAGTGGCGGTGGACCGCGGAAGCGACGCAGGCGGGGCCGTACGGGCGCAGCCGCGGCTGCGCCGCCGACGGCATGGCGATCACGCCCCGAAGGACTGCTCGAGGTGGTGGGCGATCGTGGCGACGTGGGGCGGGTCGATGAGGGAGAGGTGGTCGCCCTCGACGGGCACCACTTCGAGGCGCGGACACAAGGACGCCCAGCCGAGGTCGGCTTCCGTCCTCAGATAGCGCGGGTCGAGCGCGCTGATGAGTCTGTGGGCCTGCCGAGCGCGGTAGAGCACCACCTGGCCGTCGTAGGGGCGCGGCCGGTAACGCTCACCGACACGGGCGTCGAGGTAGGACGTCCGCTGGTGCTCCATGATCCCCGGGCTCATGTCGAGGCCGGCGTCGGCCACCAGACCCATGACGACGTCGATCTGCTTGTCCTCGGGTGTGGCCGCCAGTTCCTCGTAGGGAAGTTGCAGGTGGTGGCCGTAGGTCTTCTCGATGTATTCGGCGAAACGGCCGAAGCGTTCGAGCAGCACCTGCGACGAGTTCAGGTCCGGTCGGGATGCGGGCAGGATGGTGTCGATGAGGCCGAGGAAGTCGACGGTCTTCCCGGCTTCCGTCAGCTGCTGCGCCGTCTCGTAGGCGAGGAAGCCGCCGAAGGACCAGCCCAGGAGCCGATAGGGTCCCTGCGGCTGGAGATCCTTCATGAGGGCGATGTAGTGGGCGGCCTTTTCCTCCATGGTGCCCAGCGCGTCCAGCCGTTCCATTCCGTACACGGCCTGGTCCGACGGCAGGAGTTGGGTCAGGGGCTGGTAGACGGACGTGGGACCGCCGCCCGGATGGAAGGTGAACAGCGGGGGCCTGGAGGAACCCGCTCGAGGCGGACGCAGGACATTCACCAGGCAGTCGCCGGAGTGGTTGACGATCGGGCGGATCAGTTCGGCGATGGCGGCGACGGTGCGTTGCTCGAGCACGGCCTGGGCGGTGAGGTCCAGCTGGGTGCAGCCCAGCCGACGGTGGATGAGGCCCACGAGGTCTTCGGCCGCGCGCTGGTCGCCACCGGCCGAGACGAAGTCGGCGCGGACGTCGGTGGGGGGCTGCCGCAGGACCTCCGCCCAGGCGCCGGCCACCACGCGCTCGGCGGCATCGCGCGGCTGGATGGTGGACGGCATTGTCACGGCGGGTGGGCCGAGGGGCGTGGTGTCGTCGGATGCGTCGAGCGGTGCGGGTGACGCGGCCGGCTCGGCTGTCTCCCGTCGGATTCCGAGTGCTCGCAGGACGGTGTCGCCGAGGTCGCGAAGGGTCGCGCCGCGCAGCATGAGGGCCGGGGGCAGGTCGACGGCGAAGTCCTGCTGGACCGCGTTCCGGATGCGCACGGCCATCAGCGAGTCCAGGCCGAGCTGCGGCAGCGGCACGGCTTCGTCAAGGCCCGATGCGCTGAAGCCCATGATGGCGCCGGCGCGTTCGGCCAGGCGCCGGCGCACCTTGTCCGCCGCGCCGTCACCGAGAGCGTCGATGCCGGCGGGACCCCTCCAGTCCTCCTCCGGGGGCAGGTCGTCGGTACGGAGGCTGTTGGCGAAGAAGGGGATGCCGGAGAAGCCGGGGAACGCCTCCAACAGGCGCGGGGGGTCCAGATGGAGGACGCCGGTGTGCGTGCGGTTGTGGACGACGAGGGTCTGCAGGGCATCCAGTCCCTCGTCCACGGTGAGGGAGTCCAGAGCCAGGACCCGATCGTCGGCGACGGCACCGGCGTCACGCCAGGGACCCCAGGCGATGGACATGGCGGGCTTGCCTTCCGCCCTGCGTAGCTGCGCCATCGCGTCCAGCCAGGCGTTGGCGACCGCGTGTGCGGCCTGTCCGGGTGACCCGAGCAGAGCCGCTGCCGAGCTGTAGAACACCCACCAGTCGATGTCGTGGTGGGCCAGGGCGGCCTCGAGGTTGAGCGCGCCGGTGACCTTGGGCCGCAGCACGGTGTCGAGGTCGGCGGTGTCGAGATCGGTGATCATACGGTCGCGCAGGACGCCCGCGCAGTGGGCGACTCCGCGCAAGGTGTGTCCCTCGCTGAGCGCGGCCTGCACCAGGCGCTCGGCCACACCGGCGTCGGCGATGTCTCCCTGCACCACGGCGATGGAGGTTCCGCTGGCGCCGAGCCGGGAGATGACCGTCTCGGCTGCAGGGGTGGGGGGCCGCCTGCCGTTGAGGACGAGGCGGCCGGCTCCCTGTTCGGCGAGGCGGCGGGCCGTTTCCAGGCCGAGACCGGTCAGGCCGCCGGTGATGACGTAGGCGCCGTCGCCGCGGACGAACGGCGCCTCGTACTGCTGTCCCGACAGGTCGGCGGAGGTCAGACGGGCGACGAGGCGGGTTCCGGCTCGCCAGACGACTTCGTCTTCGGTGCTGTCGCCGAGCAGTTCCTGCAGGAGGTTCTCGACGGCTTCGGGTTGGGTGTCGATGTCGACCAGGCAGGCCCGCAGAGCGGGCTCCTCGATGGCGAGTGTGCGTACCAGACCGCGCAGGCAGGCCAGGTCCGGCCGGCCGGGTTCGCCCGGTGCGGCGCAGCGGGACCGCTCGGTCACCAGCCACAGCCGGGGCGGCTGCACCCCGCCGGGGCGGGAGGCGAGGCGGCGCGCGGTCTGTGCGGCGGTGTACAGAGCCTGGAGGTCATGGGTCTCGGCCGGCCGGGTCAGCAGCAGCACGACAGCCCTGGGACCCTCCGGCGCGGTGTTCTGCAGCCAGTCCTCGACCAACTGCCCGGAGCGGGCTGCCTCAGCGGCCTCAGTGGTGGTGGACACGTTCCTGGCCTTCAGCGCCGCACCGAGGGCGGTGGCCAGGGTGCTGCCTGTCCCGGCTGTGGGCTCGTCGACGAGGAGCAGGGCGCTGCCGAGCCGGCCGGGCAGCGGCACGGGCGACTTCTGCCACTCGATCTCGTAGGTGAGTGCTTCCAAGGGCTTGGGCACGTCGCAACGCGAGGCCGGACCCGGCTGCACCCCTGTTGCGGTGATCCTCGACTGTGCCCCGTCGGCCACAACGGTCCAGCTCAGGCCCTGGTCATCGCTGGGGGTGGGTGCGCCGGACGCGAGTTCGTGGGCCGCGAGCGGGGTGGGAAAGGCCTGAATGGTGCACTCCGTGCCGAGTGCGGTGAGGTCCTCGAGCTGCAGGCTCTGCACGAGGGCGGGGACGACGTCGGAGGCGGCCCTGCCGGTTTCGGCGGGTGCGTGCAGCACGGCGGCGAGGAGCTCCTCGTACGAGGGCGGGCCCGACTCCTCCGGTGTGGCAGGGGCCCAGCGTGTCACGACGGCGGGCGGGGTGTCCGGGGTGTCGTCCTTGATCGGTTCGAGGTCGGTGTGCACCCGTGCCGATGCGTAGCAGTGCCATGTGCCGTCCGTGGCCCGGGCGTTGACGGCGACGGCCGCATGGGCGTCCATGGGCTCCCAGGTGATGGTGACGGGTGTGCTGCGGGACAGCGGCAGCCACCGGTGAACGGCGAGCTCCTCGATGCGCAGGCCTGCGATGCCGTCCCGCCCGTGGATCTCCTGCGCCGCCGTGATCATGAGTGTGGCGGCCGCGGGCAGGTCCAGGACGGGCCGACCGTGCAGGCGGCGTCCGGCGGCCTGCGCATCGCCCGTGCCGAGGTCCGTCTGCCACAGGACGGCGCCCGAGCGGGGATCGTCGGTACGGCGACCCAGCACGGCGTGGGACTGGCCGATGGCTCCGGTTGCCGGGCCGCGGCGGCCGAACCAGTGGCGTTCGTGGCGCCAGAGGGGGCTGGGCAGCGGGATCCGGGTGCCCCGGGGCCACAGCTGGTCCTCCGCCACCCGCACCCCGGCGAAGTGCAGCCGCGTCAGTGCCGTGCACAGGTCGACGGCTTCGTCGCCCTGCTTGCGCAGGGTGGACACGGCGATCGCCGCAGAGCCGTTTGCCGCCGTCTGCAGGGTCTCACTGACGGGCATGAGGGCAATGGGGTGGGGCGAAACCTCCAGGAAGAGATCATGGCCGTCGGCCGCCGCGGCTGCGACCGCCTGGTGCAGACGTACGGGACGGCGCAGATTGGCGCACCAGTAGGCGGCGTCGGCGGTCACGTCGGCTCGTGGGTCGTCGAGCACGGTGGTGTACCAGGGGACAGCGGGCGGACGGGGGCTCAGCGTGCCCAGGATCTGCCGCACCTCGGGCAGGAGGGGGTCGACCGCGGGGGAATGGCCGGCTGCCCCGATCTCCAGAAGCCGCGCGAGACGACCCTCGGCGGCGAGTTCGTCGACCAGCCGACGCACGGTGGGTCCGGGGCCGGTGACGGTGCATCGGCGCGGGGAGGAATCCACGGCGATCTCCACGCCGGGAAAGCGGGACAGAACCTCTGCACGGTCCTCGACGGCCACCTCCACCGCGGCCATCGCACCGGCGCCCTCGGTGTCGAGGGTGGCCAGTCGCGCCGACCGGCTGAGGACGACGTGCAGGCCGTCGGCCAGGTCGAGGCCTCCGGCGATGACCGCGGCGCCGGCTTCTCCCACCGAGTGGCCGATGACAGCAGCAGGGTGCACTCCGTAGGACTGCAGGGTCCGGGCCAGGGCGATCTGCATCCCGAACAGCGCAGGCTGGAGGTGCTCGAAGCCGCTGCCGGGGGCCGGCCGGGTGAGCATCTGCCGTAGCGTCACGCCCGCCTGCTCCTGGTAGACGGGGTCCAGTCCGTCCACGGCGGCGGCGAAGAAGGGGTTCTCTTCGAGGAGGCGCACACCCATGCCCGGCCACTGCGAGCCGTGGCCGGAGAAGACGAACACGGGGCGGCGGGTGCCGGACGAGCGGGCAGCGGGGTTGTCGGTGCAGGGTGCGACGATGCCGGGGCCTTCCTGGTCGCTTGCCAGCGCGGCGAGCCGGTCGGCCGCCTCCTGGCGGGTGCGTGCGACGACGGCGGCACAAACCGGGCCCCTTCGGTGACCGGCCAGGGTGTGCGCGAGATCTTTCAGCGTCGGCGCGTCGTCGGCCACCGTCTGCCGGGCCAGACCGGCCGCGACGTCGCCGATGCGATGCCGGGAGCGCGCTGAGACGACCAGCGCATGCGGGCGTACTGCCTGGCCGTCGCCGCTGTGGGGCACGCTGTCGCCGGGCGGGCTCGCGGGCGCTTGTTCGAGGACGGCATGTGCGTTCGTGCCGCCGAAGCCGAAGGCGGACACCCCGGCCCGGGGCGGGTGGCCCCGCTCGGGCCAGGCGGTGGGCGCGGTCACGACCCGCAGGCGCAGCGCTTCGAAGTCGATGTGCGGGTTGGGCGTGTGGAAATGAAGGCTGTGCGGGAGGTGCCGATGATGCAGTGCCAGGACTGTTTTGATCAGGCCGACGATGCCCGCGGCGCCTTCCAGATGGCCCAGATTGCTCTTCACGGAGCCGATGAGCAGTGGCTGGTCGGCCGGCCTGCCACGGCCGACGACGGCCCCCAGGGAAGATGCCTCCATGGGGTCTCCCAGCAGTGTCCCGGTTCCGTGTGTCTCGACGTAGTCGATGTCGGCGGCGTCGACCTGCGCGTTGCTGAGCGCGCTGCGCAGCAGGCTCTCCTGAGCAGCGGGGTTGGGGGCCATCAAGCCCGCCGAGCGGCCGTCGGAGTTGACGGCTGTGCCCTTGATGACGGCCAGGATCCGGTCGCCGTCGCGCTGGGCCTCGACCAGTCGTTTCAGTACGACGACACCGCAGCCCTCACCGCGGGCGATGCCGTTCGCGGACGCGTCGAACGGCTTGCAGCGTCCGTCCGCGGCGAGCGCCCCCAGCTGCCCCATCGACGCCATGACCACGGGTGAGAGCAGGGCGTTGACGCCCGCAGCCAGCGCGGTGTCGCACTCGCCACTGCCCAGGCTCCGGCACGCCTGGTGCACCGCCACCAAGGACGAGGAGCAGGCCGTGTCGATGGTCAGACTCGGACCGTGCAGGTCGAACACGTACGACAGCCGGTTGGCGGCGATGCTGCCGGCGGCCCCGGTACTGGTCCACGGGGTCAGACGCGCGGGGTCTGCGGTGGTCAGCTGTCCGTACTCAAGCGCGCTGATGCCGACGAACACTCCGGTATTGCTGCCTTCGAGGCTGTAAGCGGGGCGTCCGGCATGGTCCAGCGCTTCGCAGGCGACTTCCAGCAGCAGGCGCTGCTGGGGGTCCATGACGTCGGCTTCGCGCGGCGTGATGCCGAAGTGGCCCGCGTCGAAGGCCTCGACGTCGTCGAGGAAGGCCCCCTGGCGGGTGGTCCGCTCCAGGAGCGCACCGGCGCCGGGGCCGGTGGCGAAGTCCCGCCACCGTCTGGCGGGGACGTGACCGACGAGGTCGCTGCCCGCCAGGAGACGTCTGAAGAACTCCTCGGGTCCGTGGATGCCACCGGGCAGGCGGCAGCCGATGCCGATCACGGCGACGGGGCACACCACCGGGGCGGGTTTCCGGCAGTCGCCGCCGGTGGCGGAAGCCGCAGTACTGCGGGAGTCGCAGTGCGCGGCATGCTCCTGGTTCTCCCGCCTGTCCTCCGGCGCGGGCTGCTGGGGGGTACTCAGGAGCTGTACGAGTTGTTCGACCGTCGGATGCTCCCACAGCAGCGTGGCCGGCAGCGGCCGGCCCAGTGCACGTTCCAGACGTCCGGTCAGGCCGACGGCGGCACGCGAGCTGAGACCGTGGTCGACCAGGGGACGGGTGTCGTCGAGTTCTTCCTCGGGGATACCGCAGGTCTCGGTGACGAGTGTGCGCAGGGTTGCCCGTAGCTCGGCGGCGCCGGCCGGCGTCTGCCCGGATGCTGCGGCCGATTCCCTGTCTGGTTCCATCTGGCTCTCTCCCTGCCCGCCCCTTGCGATGGTGCCGACTCCCGGCGTTTCAGGTTCTGGCGGCCGTGTTCCAGGCGCCCGCCAGGTACTGCTCCCGGCATGCGCTGCGGGCGACCTTGCCGCTGGTGGTGTGCGGCACGCTGCCGGGCGGCACCAGCACGAAGTCGTGGACGGCGACTCCGTGCCTGCCGGCGACCGCGGACCGCACCGCGCTCGTCACTTCCTGTACGGCGACGTCGTTGGGGCTCGTATCGCGGCGGTGCTCGGCCACGACGACGAGGCGCTCGCCGTCGCCGGTGGCCACGGCGAAGGCGGCGATGTGGTGAGGCCGGATGGCCGGATGGGCGTCCTGGACCGACTCTTCGATGTCATGCGGATAGTGATTGGTGCCGTCGATGATCACCAGATCCTTCAACCGGCCGGTCACGTACAGCTGCTTGTCGTGCCACACGCCCAGATCTCCGGTGCGTAGCCAGGGCCCGCCGTGCTCCTCGCCGTGGAGGACCGCGCGGAAGGTGGCCTCGCTCTGCTCCGGGCGGCCCCGGTAACCGCGTCCGATGTTGGGGCCGCGCACCCAGATCTCGCCGATATGACCGTCTTCCCTGCGCTGACATGTCGCCGGATCGACGATCGCGATCTCCTGACCGGTCGGCCGGCCGCATGACACCAGTTCGACCGCCGCTGCCTGGTCGGTCATCTCCAGGGGGCGGGCCATGCCTTGGCCGAGCGCCTCCCGGTCGACGGCGATGACGGTCGGTTCCTCGCCCGCGGGAGAGGCGGACACGAACACGGTCGCCTCGGCCAGCCCGTAGGACGGTCTCATGATCGTGCGCAGCATGCCGGCCGGGGCGAAGGCCGCCTGGAAGCGTTCGAGGGTGTCCGGTGTGATGGGTTCGCTGCCGTCGACCATGGCGGCAACCGCCCCCAGCGACAGCCCGGCACGCTCATCGGCGTCCACCTGTCGGACGCAGTAGTCGTAGGCGAAGTTGGGAGCGGCGGTCAGGGCCCCGGGGTGCCGGCTCAGCAGGCGCAGCCAGCGCCCCGGTTGCTGGAGGAAGGCCAGGGGATCCATGAGGACCGAGGGGATGTGTCCGATGACCGGCAGTGCGATCGCCAGCACGAGGCCCATGTCGTGGTAGAGCGGCAGCCACCCCACGGTGCAGTTGCGGCCTCGCCGCAGGTCGTAGGCCTCAAGCGCCTGGCGCGCGTTGGCGCACACATTGGCATGCGTGATCTCCACCCCGGTCGGAACACGGGTGGAGCCCGAGGTGTACTGCAGGTACGCCACGTCGTCGGGCCGCAGCCGGACGATCCCGGCTTGAGAGTGTGCCGCCTGCTCGCGCAAGTCCCGCTCGGTGACGATGCGGCTGTCGGAGGCCAGACCGTGCCTCGCGCAGAAGTCCGCGAGGAGCCGGCCTTGGGATTCGACGGTCAGCAGCACCGTGGGGGCGGCATCCTTGACGACCGCCGCCAGCTTCTCCTCGTGACCCGGCAGCGACGGGGAGAACACAGGGACCGCGATCGTTCCGGCACAGGCGGCGCCGAGGAAGCCCACGACATAGTCGAGACTCTGCGGCGCGACGATGGCGACTCTTTCACCCTGCGCTGCCAGCTGGCGCAGTCCGTTGGCAGCGGCACGAACCCTGTCCTCCAGCTGCCGCCAGCTCAGTGAGGAGACCGCTCCCTCGACATGAGCGCTGTAGTCGACGAACGTGAAGGCGGTTTCGTCCGGTGCAAGAGCAGTGATGTGAGCGAGATGGTGGCTGAGTGTATCTGTCACCGATGATGGCACTGACTCACCGAACCTTCTTTGCAGCGTGCAGAAGCGGGCCCGTCGGAAATTGCTTGGTGTGAAGAACCGCCGCGACGGCCATACGGGCTGTACGCGCCGCGGCTCGACGCGGTCCCGGGAAACAGGCGGCAGGAAGCAGCAAAACACGGAGCAGTCGTCCTCTTATGTCGACACGCCGATGCCGGAGCCCGTGGCTCACCTCCTGAATGTGGAAAGGCGTAGGTTTCACAGTCATGCGTCGGCTGCGTCTGTGGAGCGTCATTACGGCCGTCATGTGCTGCACTTTCCTGACGGCTTTGGACAACACCGCGGTCAATGTCGCCCTGCCTCAGATCCGCGCCCAACTGAGCCTGACGGAGACCGACTTCAAATGGGTGGGGACCGCATACCCGCTGGCACTGGCCGGATCTCTCCTTGGAGCCGGTCAGTTGACGGACAGCAAAGGACGGCGCTGGGCCCTGCTCACCGGAGTGGCCGTGTTCACCGTGTCGTCGGCGTGCTGCGTGCTGTCGACCACCGGGGTGATGTTGGTCGTTTTCCGGGGTCTGCAGGGCATCGGCGCGGCATTCATCCTGCCGGCGTCCCTGGCGTTGATTGCGCACGACCTGCCCCCCAGGATCCGCACGGCCTCATTCAGTGCGACAACTGCCGCTCTGGGCTGTGCGCTGGCTTTCGGGCCGGTGCTCTCCGGTGTGGTGACGCAGCACCTGGGATGGGAATGGATTTTCCTCATGAACATCCCCTTGGGGGTCTCCGCTTTCGTTGTCGGCGCCATGGCCGTTCCCGGTCCCTCCGGCCGTCCGAACCGCCAGGTTTTGCGCACCGCGGCTCCCGTGCCGAACCGCCAGATCATCTTGGCCTGCATTTTTCTGGCTTCCCTTGTCTATTGCCTGATCCAGGGGCCCGCGCACGGATTCACCAGGCCACCCGTCGTCCTTTGCGGGGTGGCGGCCACGGCGAGCGTGGTCGGATTGTGCCGGGGCAGACCCGGTCGTCATCCGGCCCTGGGACAGCTGCTGAGGGAGCGCGCCTACAGCGGCGGGCTCGTCACCCAGCTCCTGTGGGGCCTGGGAGTGAGCGGCGTGTATTTCTACACCTGTCAGTTTCTGCAGAGCGGTTTACGGCTCAGCCCCACACAGGCAGGTCTGGCATTCACTCCTGTCTTCTCGGCACTGTTCCTCACAGCCCCGTTCGTCACCGCCGTGGCCAGGCGGTGGGGCGAGGCGCGCACCTCCGCAACGGGTCTGCTCCTGATCGCCCTGGGGCTGCTGCTGGTCGCGCTGGGCAGTGCGCACGGCGGGCCGGCCGACCTGATTCCCGGCCTGGCGGCCGTCGGCGTGGGGTCTTCGCTCGCCATCCCCCTGACCACGCGGGCGCTGGCGTCCTCCCCCCGCCATCTGTCCGGCTTCGCGGCCGGCCTCTTCGCTGCCACACGCGAACTGTCCGGAGTGTTCGGCATCGTGCTCGTAGGCGCTGTGGTGACGTTCGTGCGGCACCTGTGCCTGGCCCAGCAGGTCTCGCGCGCCGAAGCCTCGCTGGCCGGGTATCAAGCCGGGCTGTGCATCGCGGCGACGCTCGTCGGCGTGGGAGCTCCCGTAGCCCTCTGGGCGCTGCGCCACCCTCACGAAGAAGGGGGAAGCGCCCGCTGAGGGGCGGGTCGTCGCAGGACTCAACCGGCGCTGCACAATCGCCGACGCGTCCTGGCCCTGCCGCCTCGCAGCCGCCCGTGCCATCCTCCGCGACGGCGACAGGAACTGCCGCCGAACGAGTCAATTTTACGATGATCGACAGAATTCGACAGAAATTTTCCGCCATGCCGTGCAACGATGCGCTCCGAGGCCTCCGCGACAAAGAGAAACCCGGCCCGGGCGACCGCGCAATGGGGGCTCTCGTTTCGTCGGTCACTTTCCAAGGCGGTCCTCCAGCCCATGCCATATAACGTCAAGAAGAGCGTCGGCCGTGCAAAGCCGATCAGCTGCTCCATCCTTGAATTGCTGATCCTTGTCACGTTGCCGTTCGTTGCCGGGCCCACCGCATCCGCCTCCGTTCGCACGACCCCGGCGGACGCCGACGCCCGGATCACGGGCGTCAAGAGAATCGATGCCCGGACTCTGGATCTGACGGTGCGGTCACCGGCCATGGGCCGCAGGGTGCCTGTCCGTGTCATCCTTCCCGCGAGCTGGCGTACCGAGCCGACGCGCACCTACCCCACGCTCTACATGCTCCACGGCGGGGAGGACGACTACACCTCCTGGACCCGCGAGACGGACGTCGAGGATCTGGCGAAGGATTCCGAAGTGCTGATCGTGATGCCGGACGGCGGCCGCAACGGTCAGTATTCCGACTGGCAATTCGGCCGGCCCCGTTGGGAGACATTTCACACCCGCGAGCTGCCACGTCTCATGGAGCGGAAGCTCCGAGCGAATTCCGCCCGAGCAGTCATCGGCCTTTCAATGGGAGGGCTCGGCGCACTGAACTACGCGGGCCGAAACCCCGGCATGTTTCGCTACGCGGCCAGTTTCAGCGCAATCGTCGACCTCGATGACCCGGTGATTCGCGCCTTCCTCTGGCTCTACAACGCCTCCCATGACAACGAGCTGATCAAGGCCTGGGGTGACCCGGAAGAGCATGCGGACATCTGGAACTCGCACAACCCGTCCGCCATGGTGACCGCCTACCGCGGCATGAGAATCCACCTGTCCGCCGGGACCGGCGACATGGGTCCGCTGGACGAGGGCCGGGACGCCGCCTCGGTACTCCCGTCGATGTCGGAAGGAATTCTCGCACCCAGCCAGAATCGGTTCGCCCAGGCACTGCGCGCGGCAGGTGTGGACGTCACGACGCACATCTACAAGCCCGGGACGCACTCCTGGCCCTACTGGAAACGCGAACTGCATCTCATCTGGCCCACGGTGATGGACGAACTCCCGGGCTAGACGGGCCGTTGGAACGGCCCCGCTGATGGTTCTGGTCGTCCGGACGCCGACCGTCACCTGGCAAGCCGCTCAAGAGCTCGGCAGGCATGTGCCACGCCGTCCTCGGCGTTCAGTGCCCGGCCCAGCCGCCGGGCAGTCTCGGTGTACCCGTTGTTCCCGGCGACGGCGCGCAGCCGTTCGGTCAGGAGCGGGACCGACAAGTGCCGGGCCGGCAGCGGCTTCGGGCCCGCGCCCAGACGGTGCACACGCTCGGCCCAGTAAGGCTGGTCTCCGAAGAAGGGGCAGACCAAGGAGGCCACTCCCGCCCGCAGCGCCGCGGCAGTGGTGCCCGCCCCTCCGTGATGAACCACCGCCGCCATGCGCGGGAACAGCCAGCCGTGGGGGACGTCCCCGACCACCAGGACATCGTCCTCGCTCGTCGCAGGCTCTCCCGTGAGCACGCCGCGCAGACCGGCACGCCTGAGTGCCGCGCGCACGATGCGGCCGGTGGCCTCGCAGTCACCGGTGCCCATGCTGCCGAAACCCACGTAGACAGGCGGCGGCCCACTGTCCAGGAAGTCGAGGAGGTCCGGCGACGGGGTCCAGGACGGCTCTTCGTGGAACCAGTAGCCGCTCAGATGGACGTTCGCTCCCCAGTCGTTCGGCCGGGGTACGACAACGGGGCTGAACGCACACAGCACGGGGGCGCTACGGGTGTGCCGAAAAGGGCCGAGGGGGGACATGGGGGGAAGACCGAGCTTCTCGCGCCGCCAGGTGTTGACGGCCCCGCGGCATGCCAGCCAGGAGACCAGATCGACCGCGTGGAAGCTCAGACGATTGCCAAAGGCGCCCAGGAGGCGCGCAGCGGGAAGGAGGGGATGCGGGAATTCCCCGGAGGGGTGGCTCGGCTGGAAGTGGATGAAGGCGCACGGGGCCTCCAGGTACTGACTCAGATGGAGGCCCAGTAAACCCAGACTGGGAGTCAGGATGAGGTCGGCTCCCTCGACGCCTGTCTCGAGCTCTGCGAGCATGCGCGCCATCAGCGGCTGGAGAATCCGGTGGATACCGCGGATGAACCTTCCCGCGCTGCGTCCACCGGCCAGTAGTTCCTGGCCCTCGGGCGATGCGATGATCTCTGCGGGATCCAGTGAGAGCGAGTGGAATTCCAGTCCCGCCTGCGTGATCAGGCCGTGATACCGACGGCTGGCGATGACCCGCACGACATCGCCCTGCCGGTTCAGTCCTCGACCCAGCGCCACACACGGTTGGACGTCCCCGCGGGACCCCAGGGCAAGGATCACTACGGTCCGTCCCATATCCACCTCGTCATGTGATGGGCAAAGCGCTACAGGATTACACCGCACGAGTGCCGCCATACCTGCAACCGCCGGACTGCGTGTCGCGGCCACATCGGGATGCTGCTGAGCGCATGCTCAAGCTCGAAGATCGGAACCGGCCATAGGGAAAGGGCCCTCACAGGCTCTCGCCTGCGAAGACCCTTCGCACCGTCGGGACGACAGGATTTGAACCTGCGACCCCTTGACCCCCAGTCAAGTGCGCTACCAAGCTGCGCCACGTCCCGATGCGCTCCGTCGCGGTGAACCGCGTGATCGCGCGGGCAGTACTTTACCGCACGTACCCGGGCGCGCCGAAGGGGCACCGGAGGCAGGACAATCGTCGTATGGGCAGCACATCGGAAGGCAGCCGGCCGGTCGCGGCACGGGACCGGGACAGCGAGGGCCGGGCGCGCAACGCGCGGCCGCGGGACGGGCTCGGACGCCCGTTGCCGTACGGCGCCGACGGCGTGGCACGGCAGCCCGAGGGGATCGCACGGACGCCGGAGGAGACCGTCGCCGAGGCGCAGGCGCTGCTGGACGAGGGGAAGCCGTTCCACGCGCACGAGGTGTTCGAGGACGCCTGGAAGTCGGGGCCCGAGCAGGAACGCACACTGTGGCGCGGGCTCGCCCAGCTCGCCGTGGGGCTCACCCACTCGGCCCGGGGCAACGCGACGGGCGGTGCACGGCTGCTGCGGCGCGGGGCGGGCGCGGTCGAGGAGTGGGCGGGGCGGGCCGGGCGGCAGCGGCCGTACGGCATGGATCTGGCGGGGCTGGCCGGCTGGGCGCGGGAGCTGGCCGGGGCTGTCGAGGGCGGTGCCGCGGTGGATGCCGGGGAGCGGGCGCCGCGCCTGCGGGGCTCGTGATCGTCCGGGCGGTGCACCCACTGTCAGTGGTGTGCGGCAGACTCTGGGTGTGCGAAAGATTCATGTCATCGGTATCGGCGCGGGCGACCCCGACCAGCTGACCCTGCAGGCGGTCCGGGCGTTGCGGAGCACGGACGTGTTCTTCCTCCTCGACAAGGGCGAGGTGAAGTCGGACCTCACGCAACTGCGCCGGGACCTGCTCGACACGCACATACCGGAGGGGACGTACCGCCTGGTGGAGGCGCGCGACCCGGAGCGGGACCGCAGCGCGGGCGGCGCGGCGTACTCACCGGCCGTCGACGACTGGCGCAGTGCCCGCGCCGACATCTACGAGCGGCTCATCGTCGAGGAGCTGGGCGAGGAGGAGAGCGGCGCGTTCCTGGTGTGGGGCGATCCCGCGCTGTACGACAGCACGCTGGGCATCCTGGAGGAGGTCCTCCTGCGCGGCACGGTGGCCTTCGAGTACGACGTCGTGCCGGGCATCAGCAGTGTCTCGGCCCTGGTCGCCCGTCATCGCACGGGCCTGAACCGGGTCGCCCGGCCGGTGCAGATCACCACGGGCCGGCGGCTCGCCGAGGGCTTCCCTCAGGGCGTGGACGACGTGGTGGTCATGCTGGACGCCCGGCAGACCTTCCGGCAGTACGCCGACCAGGACATCGACATCTACTGGGGCGCGTACCTCGGCACTCCGGACGAGATCCTCGCCTCCGGCCCGATCGCCGAGGCGGCACCACGCATCGAGCGGTTGCGGGCCGAGGCACGGGAGCGCAAGGGCTGGATCATGGACACGTACCTGTTGCGGCGCAATCCGAAGGACCGCTAGGGCCTGCGGTCTGCACCTCGGCGGACCGTGCCCGCCGGCGTCGCGGCGTCTTTCTTGCGCTGCCCGCTGGCGTCGCGTCGGCTGCCGGACACCGGAGCGTCATACCGGGCGGGCACGTTTCAGCCGTCCCCACCTGCCTCGCCCTGCATCCGTCCGCCCCGCACCCCACGGGCGGCGATGCGAAAGGACGACGTACGCCGTGTCCCTGCTCCGGCCCGCGGCCGCGCTCCCCACGCCGCTCCCCGCCGCCCCCGTCCGCTCACCCGCCGCCGAACGCCTCTCACGCCTCGCCCGCCATGCGCTCGCCCTGCTCCCGCTTCTGCTGATCGGCGCGTGGGCGGTGCTGGACTGGCGCACCGTACGCGACGGCGCCGCCCGCCTGGCTTCCGCCGACCCCGGCTGGCTGCTCGCCGCCCTGTTCTTCACCTGTATGGGCTGGGTGGCCGCCGCGCTGGTCCGGCAGGGAGCCATCCCCGAACGCCTCCCGCCGGGGCTGCTGCTGGCCTCCCAGTTCGCTGCCGGCGCCGCCAACCATGTCCTCCCCGCCAGCATCGGCGCCCACGCCGTCACCCTGCGCTTCCTGCAGAGCCAGGGGATATCCCTCGCCCGGGGCACCGCGTCGCTCGCCCTGTACTCGCTGGTCAAACCGGTCGCGAAGACGGTGGTGCTGCTCGTCTTCCTGGTGGCCTTCCCGGACATGCTGCAGCTCGGCGCACTCGTCCCGGACGACCGCACGCTGCTCCTGGTCGCCCTGGGCGTGGCGGTCGTGCTCGCCGTGGCCGCCACGCTGCTGGCGGCCGTACGCGTGCTGCGCACACCTGCCCTCGGCTTCCTGCGCACCGCCCTGACCGACGCACGGATCCTGCACACCCGGCCCAGCCGCGTCCTCGCCCTCTGGGGCGGGGCGGCCGCCACGCCGCTGCTGCAGGGGAGCGTGATCGCCACGGTGGGGTTCTCGCTCGGGCTGCCGTTGTCCTGGGCGCAGGTGGTCTTCGCGCTGCTCATCGCGAGTACCGCGGTCGGGGCCGTACCCGCGCCCGGCGGGATCGGCCCCGTGGACGCGGCGCTGGTGTTCACCATGGCCGCGTTCGGCGCGCCCGTGGGCCTGGCCACGGCGACGATCATCGGCTACCGCGTGGTGACGGTGTGGGTGCCGCTGCTGCCGGGGGCGCTGGTGCTGTCCGCCCTGGTCCACCGCAAGGTGCTGTGACCCGCCGTCAGTCGAGGCCGAGCAGCGCGATGGCCCCGGGGCTGTCGGGTACGACGGTCACGCCGTCCGGCAGTGGGGGGCGTTGTACGACCACGACGGGCAGGCCGAGTTCACGGGCCGCCGTGAGTTTGGCCGCCGTGGCCGCTCCCCCGCTGTCCTTCGTGACCAGCACGTCGATCCGGTGCTCACGCAGCAGCGCCGACTCGTCGGCCGGCGTGAACGGGCCGCGGGCCAGCACCAGTTCCGCGTCCAGCGGCATCGGCGGCTCGGGCGGTTCCACGGTCCGTACGACGAAGTGCAGTTCCGTCAGGTGAGCGAAGGCGGCGAGCCCCAGACGTCCGGTGGTGAGGAAGACCCGGTGGCCGAGCCGTGGCAGCAGGTCGGCGGCGTCGCGCAGTGCGGCGGCCGGATGCCAGTCGTCGCCCGGCCCGGGCCGCCAGCCCGGTCGGCGCAGCACCACGGCGGGCACTCCGGTCAGGGCCGCGGCCCGCGCCGTGTTCGCCGTGATCGCCTCGGCGAAGGGGTGGGTGGCGTCGACGACGGCGGCCACGTCATGAGCACGCAGCCAGTCGGCCAGCCCCTGCGCCCCGCCGAATCCCCCGACCCGGACCTCGCCCGCGACCGCGCCCGGCCGGGTCACCCGCCCCGCGAGTGACGTCGTGACCCGCACGCCCGGGCGTGCCGCCAGCTCGGCGGCCAGTTCGCGGGCCTCGGTGGTGCCGCCGAGGACCAGGACGTGACGGGACATGCGTCGAGCGTACGGGGAGGTCGCCGCTCGCCACGCGCCGGGCCTTCCCGAGTGGCTATCGTCCGGACATGGACTCAGTGCGTGCCGTCCTCATCGACATCGACGGCGTTCTCACCGTCTCCTGGCAGCCGCTGCCGGGTGCGGTCGAGGCGCTCCGGGAGATCCGGGACGCCGGGCTCGCCGTCGCCCTGGTGACCAACACGACGTCCCGTACCCGCGCCTCGATCGCCGGGACAATGGCGGACGCGGGGTTCCCGGTGGCCGCCGAGGACATCCTCACCGCCCCTGCCGTGACCGCCGCGCACCTCGCCGAACGCCTGCCCGGCGCCCGCTGCGCGCTGCTGAATCACGGTGACATCGAGGAAGACCTCACCGGGGTGACCGTCGTCGACTTCGCCGACCCCGGCACCGTCCCGGACGTCGTCATCGTCGGCGGCGCGGGGCCCGAGTTCGGGTACGAGGCACTGAACCGGGCCTTCGGGCATCTGCAGCGCGGGGCACGGCTGGTGGCCATGCACCGCAACCTGTACTGGCGTACGAACGAAGGGCTCCAACTGGATTCCGGGGCGTTTCTCACGGGGCTGGAGGCGGCGGCCCGTACCGAGGCCGAGGTGACCGGCAAACCGTCGCGCGCGTTCTTCGAGGCGGCCCTGGCGCACCTCGGGGCCGGGGCGGACGAGGCGGTGATGGTGGGGGACGACATCGAGTCCGACGTCCTCGCGGCCCAGCGGGCCGGGATCACCGGGGTGCTGGTGCGGACGGGCAAGTACCTGCCGGAGACCCATGAGGCCGCCAGCGGCAGGCCCGACCATGTGCTCGACTCCTTCGCGGATCTGCCCGCGCTGCTGGGTCTAACGCAGTAGCAACTGCAGGCCACCGACCACCGTTGCCGCGATCACCAGCTGCTCGAACAGCCGCTGGTTGATGCGGTTCACCGCCCATCTGCCGATGAACGCCCCGGGCACGACGAACACCACGAGCGCGGCGTCCAGCAGCAGCGAGCGGCCGTCGATCAGGCCGAGGCCCGCACTGAAGGGCACCTTGGACACGTTGACGATCAGGAAGAAGAACGCCGACGTCCCCAGGAAGCCCAGCTTCCGGAAGCCCGCCGACAGCAGGTACATCGACATCACCGGGCCGCCCGCGTTGGCGACCATGGTGGTGAAGCCGCCGAGGACCCCGTACGAACGGGCCTTGATCCGGCCCGCCCGGCTGGTCACCGACCCCGGTTCCTCCTCCGCCGCCCGGGCCGTACGCCGGCGCCACACCGTCACGCCCGCCATCATCAGCAGGATCGCACCGATCGAGGTCCGTACGATCTCGTCGTCGGCCCAGACCAGGAACAGCGTGCCGACGACCACGCCGGCCGCGACCGCCGGGAACAGCCGCCACAGCGTGGGCCAGTGGGCGTGCCGCCGGTAGGTGAGCACCGCGAGGACGTCCCCGGCGATGAGGACCGGCAGGAGTACTCCGGTGGAGGCGCGGGCGGGCAGGACCGCCGCGAAGACGGCGAGGCTGACCGTGTTGGCCCCGCTCACGGCGGTCTTGGAGAAGCCGACGAGGAGCGCCGCGAAGGCGAGCGCGGCGAATTCCCAGCCGGTGATGTGCCACAACGTCATCGTGTTCATGCGAACACCGATGCTATGTGCAACTAACCGGTACTCGTAAGGAGCGTCTCGCTTTTCGGTACCGACGCTGAACCGGGCGCCTCCGGGCCTAGGCCCGTTCGACGAGCATCGCGCTCCCCTGCCCCACCCCCACGCACATCGTCGCCAGCCCCCGAGCCGCGCCCGTGCGCCGCATCCGGTGCAGCAGCGTCGTGAGAATGCGTGCGCCCGAGCAGCCCAGCGGATGGCCGAGGGCGATCGCGCCGCCGCTCGGGTTGACCAGGTCGGCGTCGATGCCCAGCCGGTCGACGCAGGCGAGGGCCTGGGCCGCGAACGCCTCGTTGAACTCGGCCTCCTCGATGTCCGCGACGCTCCAGTGGGCGCGGGTCAGCGCCTTCTGCGTGGCGGGGACCGGCCCGATGCCCATCACGTCCGGATGGACACCGGCCGAGGCACCGGCGACGTAGCGGCCCAGCGACTCCAGTCCCAGCTCGTCGAGGGCCTCCTCGCTGACCAGGAGCAGTCCGGCGGCGCCGTCGTTCATCGGGGACGCGTTGCCCGCCGTGACGGTGCCGCCCTCGCGGAAGACCGGCTTCAGACGGGAGAGTTTCTCGTACGAGGTGTCCTCGCGGATGCTTTCGTCGCCGTCCACCACCACACCGTCCGGCCGCTCCACCGGCAGGAGTTCGTCGTCGAAGTGGCCGTTCTTGCGGGCCAGGGCGGCGAGCTGGTGGCTGCGCAGCGCGAACTCGTCCTGGCGCTCGCGCGAGATCCCGTACCGCTCGGCGACCTCCTCCGCGGTCTCCCCCATGGACAGCAGGCCGTGCAGGTCCTTCATCGCCGGGTTGACCAGGCGCCAGCCGAGCCGGGTGTCGACGGTCTCGATGCGGTGCGGCAGGGCCTCGTCGGGGCGGGGCAGGACGAAGGGGGCGCGGCTCATCGACTCGGAGCCGCCCGCGAGCACGATGTCGGCCTCGCCGGCGGCGATGGTGCGGGCGGCGGTGGTGACGGCCTCGAGGCCGGAGGCGCACAGCCGGTTGACGGTGGCGCCGGGGACGGACTCGGGGAGGCCGGCGAGCAGGGCGGCCATGCGGGCGACGTTGCGGTTGTCCTCGCCCGCCTGATTGGCGGCGCCCCAGTAGACGTCGTCGATGCGGGCCGGGTCGAGGGCGGGCAGGTCGGCGACGAGTGCGCGGATCACGGTCGCGGCGAGGTCGTCGGGCCGTACCGGGGAGAGGGCTCCGCGCAGCTTGCCGATGGGGGTGCGGCGGGCGGCCGCGAAGTGGACGGGACGCACGACAGGACTCCTGACCGACATCGCTGGGTGAACCGGCCGGATGGCCGGCACCAGCATTAATTAGCGCTGCTAGTTTTTGACTATAGACCGCCGGCCGCCACCCTGGGAAGATCTCCGGGAACCCGCGCCGACCCAGCCGGAGGAGACATGGCCGACGCCCGCGAGCACGTGCTCACCGGAACCCGCGGCGAGATCACCGTCCGCGAGTGGCCCCACCCGGAGCCGCGGTACGTGGCCCTGGTGGCGCACGGCTACGGCGAGCACATCGGCCGGTACGAGGAGCCGGCCGGCGTCCTGGTGCGGCACGGGGCGGCCGTGTTCGGGCCCGATCACATCGGGCACGGGAAGTCGGCGGGTGAGCGCGTGGTGATCGAGGACTTCGAGGACGTCGTCACCGACCTGCACGCCGTGGCCGAGCTGGCCCGCTCCACGCATCCCGTGGCGCCGGTCGTCCTGATCGGGCACTCCATGGGCGGCCTGATCGCCGCCCGCTACGCACAGCGCCATGGCACGGAGCTCGCCGCGCTCGTGCTGTCCGGACCGGTGATCGGCAGCTGGGAGACACCGGGTCGGCTGCTCGCCCACGACGAGATCCCCGAGATCCCGATCAACCCGGCGGCCCTGTCCCGCGATCCGGCCGTCGGCGCGGCCTACGCCGCCGATCCGCTGGTCTGGCACGGGCCGATGAAGCGGCCGACGCTGGAGGCGTTCGCCCGGACCCTGGAGGACGTCGCCGAGGGCGGCGACGTCGGCGGGCTGCCGCTGCTGTGGCTGCACGGCACGGAGGACCGGCTGGTCCCGCTCGCCGGGAGCCGCGTCGGTGTCGAACGGCTGAGCGGCGGCGCGCTGACCGAGCGGATCTTTCCGGGCGCGCGCCACGAGGTCTTCCACGAGACCGACCGGGCCGAGGCGTTCGCCGAGGTGACCCGCTTCGTGGACAGGGTGCTCGCAGTCTGAGACACGCCGCGTTTGCACCGGTTCGCCATGGGCACCCGCCGCCGCATGGAGTGGTTGCGGCGAGCGGCCTGCGTGGGTGAGGACCCCGAACTGTTCTTCCCCGTGGGCACGACGGGACCCGCGCTCCGGGACATCGCGGCCGCCAAACGCGTCTGCGCCCGCTGCGCGGTGATCAGCCAGTGTCTGCGCTACGCACTGAGCACCGGGCAGACCTCCGGAGTGTGGGGCGGGACCGGCGAGCACGAACGCGCCGCGCTGCTCCGTGCACCCAGGACAGCCGGAGACGACATGGGAGGGAGAGACTCACCATGACCGTCGTGAAGAGCACACTGCCCGACGATGCGCGCCGGATCGCCTGCGACGCGCTCCAGGAGACCTTGGTCGACCTGCTCGGGCTGTCACTGACCGGGAAGCAGGCCCACTGGAACATCGTCGGACCACGGTTCCGCTCGATCCACTTCCAGCTCGACGAGGTGGTCTCGGCCGCGCGTGGTTTCGCCGACACGGTGGCGGAGCGCGCCGCGGCGCTCGGCGTCCCGCCGGACGGCCGCCCCGAGACCATCGCCGCTCGCTTCGCGCTGCCGAGCCCCAAGGACGGCTGGCTGCGCGACACGGAGGTCGTCCAGACGATGACGGAGGCGCTGGAGTCGGCGATCGGCCGGCTGCGTCAGCGCATCGAGGTGACGGAGAAGCCGGATCCGGTGACGCAGGACCTGTTCCTCGGCATCACCGCCGAGCTGGAGAAGCAGCGGTGGATGTTCGAGGCGGAGAACTTCCCGCGCGACTGACGGCCCGACCGCACGCTACGCACGGAAGGGACGGTCGATGTCCATGACCGACGCCCTCGAACTCGACGCGCTGTGGGAGGACTTCCACCGCGTGGTGAACATGACCTCGCAGGAGCTGGCCTCCTGGCTGCGGGTCCGCGACGCCGACGAGGACACGGAACCGCTGCCGGATCAGGCCGGCACCCCCACCGGGCAGCATGTGCTCGCGATCCTGCAGAAGCGCCGCACCGACCTCACCGGCGACGACATCCAGGTGATGCGCGACGTGGTGGAGACGGTCAGCGAGCAGGTGGACCTCGAGAACGAGCCCGAACCCGAACAGACGCGCCGACGCCATCAGTTGATGACGCTGGGCCACGACCCGCTGAAGCCATGAGCGACGAGCGGCGGGTCGTAGGGGAACTCGTCGGCGCGCACGGGCGCACGTACGCCGAGGAGGCGGGCATCCGGCTGAAGGACACCCCGCAGCCGCTGTACCGGCTGCTGGTGCTGGCCGTGCTGCTCAGCGCCCGTATCCGCGCCTCGGTCGCCGTCGCGGCGGCGCGCGAACTGCACGAGGCGGGGCTGCGCGATCCCCGGCGCATGGCCGAGGCCGACTGGCAGCAGCGGGTGGACGCGCTGGGCCGGGGCGGCTACCGGCGCTATGACGAGCGCACGGCGACCCAGCTCGGCGACGGCGCGGAGCTGTTGACCCAGCGGTGGGGCGGCGATCTGCGCCGCCTGCGGGAAGAGGCGGACGGCAAGGTTCCCGAACTGCGCCGGCTGCTCCAGGAGATCCCGGGCCTGGGGTCGGCCGGTGCCGACATCTTCCTGCGCGAGGCGCAGCGGGTGTGGCCCGAGGTTGCGCCCTACCTGGACCGCAAGGCCCTGGACGGCGCGGAGCGACTGGGCCTGCCGAAGGATCCGGAGCGTCTGCTGAAGCTCGCCGGCGACACCGAACCGGCTGTGCTGGCCGCCGCGTTGGTGCGGGCGTCGCTGGACAAGGAGGTGGCCGAGGACAGTCTCCGACGCGCCGGATGAACCTGCCCGACTCCACTGGAGCTCCATGGGACCCCGAGCCGGCTCGGTCACCTCACCCGCTGAGCCGGCTCAGCGCTGCCGACACCAGGGTTCGCGTCCCCGGCGCGAGCACCGAGAGGTCGGGGGAGAACAGCGGGCTGTGGTTGCTCGGCACGTTGTCGAGCTTGTCCATCAGGCGCTCGCCCGGCGCGGCGTCCCAGACGTCCGCGGGAGTGGTGGTGACGTACCAGTAGTCGTACGGCACTCCCGCGGGGGCGAGCAGGGAGAAGTCCTCGCTGCCCATCGCCGGGCCGAAGTCGAACACCGTGTGCGCGCCGAACAGTTCGCGGTGCACGGCCGCGATCTCCGTGTCCAGGGCCGCGTCGTTGACCGTGTTGGGATAGCCGCGTCTGACCGTGACCTCGGGCGGCACCGGACAGCCGGCGGCCTCGCACTCGCCGGCCACGGTGCGGCGGACGGCGGCGAGGATGCGCTCGCGCACATGGGTGTCCTGGGTCCGCAGGTTCAGCGCGAGCCGGGCCTCGGCGGGGATGATGTTGGCCTGCGTACCGGCGTGGAACTGCCCCACCGTCAGCACCGCCGACTCCGCCGCAGCGACCTCGCGGGAGACCACCGTCTGCAGCCGCGTGACGATGTACGCGCCGGTCACCACCGGGTCGACGGTCGTCTCGGGGCGCGAGCCGTGGCCGCCGCGGCCGTGCACGACGACGTCGATGTCGTCGGAGGCCGACAGGATCAGGCCCGGGGTGTGCGGATAGAACCCGGCGAGGCCGGGCGCCGCGTGCTGGCCCAACAGCACGTCGGGCCGCGGGAAACGCTCGTGCACCCCGTCCGCGACCATCGCCGCCGCTCCCCCGCCCGACTCCTCCGCGGGCTGCCCGATCACCACGAGCGTGCCCGACCAGCTCTTCCGCCCGGCCGCCAGCGCCTCGGCGGCGCCGACCAGCCAGGTGACATGCAGGTCGTGCCCGCAGGCGTGCATCACACCGTCGACGCGGGAGGCGTGGTCGAGGCCCGTCGCCTCCCGCACCGGCAGCGCGTCCATGTCGCCGCGCAGCCACACGACCGGCCCGTCCCCGTTGGCCAGCACCCCCACCACGCCGGTACGGCCGACCCCTTCGGTCACCTCGAATCCCGCCGCACGCAGCCGCCCGGCGAGCCTGGCGGCGGTCCGGTGCTCCTGGAAGGACAGCTCGGGGTGACGGTGCAGATCCCGGTAGAAGTCGGTCAGGTCGTCGGACTTCAGCCCGGCGGTGAGTTCCCGGGTGAGACGGGCCACGGCGGCCGGTTCGCTCATGCTGCTTCCCTCTCCTCGGACATCGGCGCACCCAGGACCGGCGGCGCGCGCAGAGCGGGTGGGACCCGCGCCAGTCATCCTGCACCGCGCCCGGCGCGTTCACTCCTCCGCGAGGGCCGCCTCGTACGCGGCCAGGGTGTCGATGAACATCTTCCGCTGCTCGAACCGATGCCGTCGACGCCGTGCCCTGCTGCCTGCCGCTGACCGAGCGGCGCCCGGCAGTCCTGACCGACCGGTGATCATCGGCACGGTCCGCGACCGGTACGCTGTGGCAGCTGCGGCATCCCCCACCATCAACCGCGCCCGTGCGGTCAGTTGCGGCCTGCGGCGTCGAGACGTCACACAGCATGAGGATGAAACACAGGTGCTCATAGCGGGCCGGTACCGGCTGCACGATCCGATCGGGCGCGGCGCGATGGGAGAGGTCTGGCGTGCGTACGACGAGACGCTCGGCAGACCGGTCGCCGTCAAGCTGCTGCTGCCCCAGGACTCCGACCCCACGGCCGCTTCCCGCTTCCGCATGGAGGCGCAGACCGCCGGACAGCTCCATCACCCGTACGTGGTGGGCGTTCTGGACTTCGGCACGCACGACGACCGGCTGTTCCTCGTGATGGAGCTGGTCGACGGCGACAGCCTGGCCCGGATGCTCGCCGACGCCGGGCCGCAGCCCGCCGACCGGGTGGCCCGCATCGCCGCGCAGGCGGCCGCCGGGCTCGCCGCCGCCCACCAGCAGGGCATCGTCCACCGGGACATCAAGCCGGCCAATCTGCTCCTCGACGCCGACGGCACCCTGAAGATCGGCGACTTCGGCATCGCCCGCTTCCTCGACGACCCGGCGGCCGCGCTCACCGCCACGGGACAGATCGTCGGCACCAGCCTCTACCTCGCACCGGAACGCGCGCTGGGGCAGCCCGCGGGTCCGGCGAGTGACGTGTACTCCCTGGGCTGTGTGCTCTACCAGCTGCTCACCGGGCGCCCGCCGTTCCAGGCCGACACGGCGATCGCCATCCTGCACCAGCACCTCGACGCCACCCCGACACCGCCGCAGCAACTCGGCGCCGACCTCCCGCCCGCCTTCGAGAGCTATCTGCTGGGCCTGCTGGCCAAGCAGCCCGAGCACCGGCCGGGTGCGGCACAGGTCGCCGACTGGTTCACCTCGGGCGCCTGGCAGGGCCGTCCCGAGCCGCTGCCCGCGGCCTCGCCGGCACCGGCGCCCGCGCACCGGCCCCCGAGCACGGAGACCGGCCCGGCGACGACGTACCTACTGCCGTCCTCCTCCCGGCACACGGCCCGGACCCACCCGACACGACGCCGGAGCCGGCCGGGTGTCCGTGAGACGCTCACGCGGCGGCCCCGGGTGGCAGCGATCGCCGGCGCGGTGGCGCTCTTCGTGGCGGCGATGCTGGCGGGCATGGTGTGGTTCTCACCCGACAACAGTTCGGCGGAGGGTTCCGGCACGGACGTCACCGGCACCACCGGTCCCACCTCCACGGAGGCCACGCCGCCCCCCGCCGTGGCCGTGCAGCCCTCGCCGACTCCCACGCCCGAGGAGACCGGCGGCGAGGAACGGCAGGACGCCACGGAGGACAAGGAGGACAAGAAGGAGCGCAGACCTCACTCCGACGACGAGGAGAGGGAGGACGACTGACCCCCGTCCCCCGGTACGGCGCGCAGGAAGTCGGCCGACGGGACGAAGAACCGGGTTCCGGTGACCGCCCGGGAGTAGTCCAGCAGCGGATCGGGCCCCGAGGTCGGCGTGCCGAGGAACATCCGCTCCAGCATCGTGTCCGTCACCCGGGGATCACGGGCGTAGGCGATGAAGTACGTGCCGAACTCGCCGTGTCCCGGCCGGCCGAACGGCATCGCGGCGCGCAGGATCCGCTGCTCGGTTCCGTCCGGGCCGATGACGGTGTTGACGTCCTTGTGGGAACCGGGCGCGTCGAGTTCGACGTTGGTCGCCTTGGTGCGGCCGATCACCTTCTCCTGGGTCTCGACCGGCAGCCGCTCCCAGGCGTCCACGTCGTGCAGGTACTTCTGCACGACCGCGTAGGAGCCGCCGCGGAAGTCCGGGTCCTCGTCGCCGACCAGCGCCGCGTCGGCGGCCTCGTGCCCGACCGGGTTCTCGGTGCCGTCGACGAAGCCGAGGAGGTTGCGCGCGTCGTAGTAGGCGAAGGCATGGACCTCGTCCTGGACCGTGGCCGACCCGCGCAGCCCCTTCATGATCTCGGCGGTCAGCGCGAAGCACAGGTCCGGCCGGTTCGCCCTGATGTGGAACAGCAGGTCTCCCGGCGTGGACACCGCGTGGTGCCGTGGCCCGGCCAGCTCGCGGAACGGCTCGAGCGCGGCGGGCCGGGGAGCACCGAACAGCCGGTCCCAGGCCCGGGCCCCCACCCCGGCAACGCAGGAGAGCCCTCCGTCGGGATGCGGGAAGCCGAGGGCCCGCTCCTGTCCGGCGAGCCCTGCCAGCAGCTCCCGCGCCACGGTCTCCCCGCCCGGTTCGACGGTGACGACCAGGAAGACCGCGGCGCTGGTCAACGGGCCGAGCAGCGGCTGCGGCCGGCCATCGGCTGACGGAACCGGCGACGACATGGCTCCCCCCTCAACGACGTACCACGGCCCGAGCGGCCGATGGAGCACCAGTCACCATGCCCAGTCGAACACCCGGTGACACCGGGCCGGGCCTTGGTCGCCCGACTTCTCAGAAAGCGGGCAAATCTGACGACTCATCAGGAAGTTCCGCCGCAACGGAGCGGGACGCATGACTGCGCAGCCGCGGGTCAGGACAGGGCGAAGTACCGCAACCACACATACCCCATGGCCAGGGACACGGTGACCGCGGTGACGACCAGGCCGTACCGGGTGAACTGCCAGAAGGAGATGGGCTGGCGGTTGCGTTCGGCGATGCCCAGGACGACGACGTTCGCCGAGGCGCCGATCGCGGTGGCGTTGCCGCCGAGGTCGGCGCCGAGGGCCAGGGCCCACCACATGACGTGGTCCTGGGCACCGCCCATGTTCTCCACCAGCTCGGCGGTGACCGGGGCCATCGTGGCGACGTACGGGATGTTGTCGACGACGCCCGACAGGACCGCGGACGCGCTCAGCATGATCATGGAGCCACCGAGCTCGTGCGTCCCGATCGCGTCGGCCAGCGCCCGGGACACCTCGTCGACGACACCGGTGTCGATCAGCCCGCCGATCATGATGAACAGCCCGGCGAAGAAGGCGAGCGTCGGCCACTCGACCTCGCCGAGCACCTCACCCGCCTCGGCCGTGGAGACGGCGATGAGCAGGCCCGCGCCGAGCAGCGCGACGATGCTGGGCTCGTAGTGCAGTACCGGATGGAGGACGAACCCGGCCACGACCAGCGCCAGCACCACCAGCCCCTGCACCAGCAGACGCGGGTCCCGGATGGCCTCCCGCTCCTCCAGCGCCATGATCTCGGCGGCGCGTTCCTCGTCGTACACGAAGCTCCTGCGGAACATCACCCGGCACAGCAGCAACAGCACGACGATCAGCACCGCCGAGACGGGGGCGAGGTGGATGATGAAGTCGTTGAAGGTCAGCCCGGCCCGGCTGGCGATGATGATGTTGGGCGGGTCGCCGACCAGGGTGGCGGTGCCGCCGATGTTGGACGCGAAGACCTCGGCCATCAGGTAGGGCGCGGCGGGCAGCGCGAGGCGTTCGCAGACCAGCAGCGTGACAGGGGCGATCAGCAGGACGGTGGTCACGTTGTCCAGCAACGCGGAGGCCACCGCCGTGATCACGACGAGCATGGCCATCACCCGGTAGGGACGGGCCCTCGCCCGTTTCACCGCCCAGATCGCCAGGAACTCGAACATGCCCGTCTTCCGGAGCACGCCGACGATCATCATCATGCCCATGAGCAGGAAGATGACGTTCCAGTCGATGCCGGCGTCCTCCGAGTAGAACGCCGTGATGTCGTCGGTGGCGCCGATCGCGAGCATCAGTCCCGCGCCGCCCAGTGCGACGGCGACGCGGTGGATCTTCTCGCTGACGATCAGGGCGTACGCGCCGACGAAGACGACGACCGCCGCCCAGCTGTGCCAGTCGTTCACGGTGCTCCCGATCGGACGTCACAAGACAGGATGATCCCGTTCACCGACCAGACTTCCCGGCACACCGGTCGGAACCCTACCGGCCCATGACGCATCCTTGACGGCGTGCACCGCGCGGCCACCGGCCCAGAACGCTGCCGGCCCCCGGCGGCCCCGCAGGTCACGTCGCCGCGGCGAGCAGGCGTTCCAGCAGGTGGGAGGCGGTGATCACGCCGAGCAGCCGACCGCCCGGCGCCTCCTTGTCGACGACGGCCACCAGCGGGCTGCGGATCTGGGCCATCTGGGCGGCGACCTCCAGCGCGGTGTCGTCCGGCGCGGCGACGGCGGGGGGCGGCGCCGAGAACGACAGGCAGTCGCGCACCGTGCGGCCCTTCAGCGCCTCGCACAGCCGGTCGGCGTGCCGCTCGTCGACGACGGCGGCCAGTGTGGGGTCCTCCACGACGTAGCCGGGGACCAGGATCTTGATCATCTGGGAGGCGGGCAGAATCGCCTTCGGTGCGCCCCGCTCGTCCAGCACCAGCATCGCCGGCAACCGGTGCTCGGCCATCAGCCGTGCGGCGTCCAGGGCGTCGCTGTCGAGGCCGACCGTCTCGTACTCCACCGCCAGGTCACGCGCGCGCACGTATCGCTCCCGTCTCGCTCCCGACGTATCGGCGTCCGCCGCCTCCGCCCCGGGCCGGAAACGGTCGGTCGCACCTGCGACGATACCGCCGGTGCGGTCCGGAAGCGGCGGCCTCAGCCCTCCGTGCCGGGCAGTCCCAGCAGGCGCGAGACGGTGCGCAGCACGCCGTTGTCGTTGTTGGACGGAGCCAGGTGGCGGGCGCGCCGTATGACGTCCGGGTGGGCGTTGGCCATGGCGAAGGACCACTCGGCGGTGTCGAGCATCTCCAGGTCGTTGAGGTAGTCGCCGAAGACCAGGGTCTGCGCGGGGGTGATGCCGAGTTCGCGCTGGAGCCGGCGCACGGCGGCGCCCTTGTTGGCGGTGGGATTCATGATGTCGACCCAGTGTTCACCGGAGACGACGACCTGATGGGTGGCGGTGAAGCGGTGCAGGGCCGGTGCCGTGGTGCGTTCGACGGGGCCGAAGTCGTAGAGGGCGACCTTGAGGATGTCGTCGTCGACGGCGGTGACGTCCTCGACGGTCCGGTGTTCGACGTAGTACCTGCGCACCTCGGCGAGGAAGGCCGCGTCGGTCCGCTCCACGTACGCGGACCGCTTGCCGCAGACGACGGCTCCCACGTCGACACCGTCGGCCGCGAGCCGCCGTACCGCCTCGACGACCTCGGTGACGACGGCGCTCTGAAGCGGGTCGGAGCTCAGCTCCACGCCGTCGCGCACGACGTAGGTGCCGTTCTCCGCTATGAACACCATCCCCTGCGCCGCCGGGGCGAACTCCCGTGCCAGCGTGGCGTACTGACGGCCGCTCGCGGGGCTGAACAGCACTCCGCGCTCGCGCAGCCGGTCCAGGACCTCCCACAGTCCGGCCGGGGCCCGCTTGTCGTCGTCCAGCAGCGTGCCGTCCATGTCGGTGACGACCAGCCTGATGTCGGCGGGAGCGGCGGCCGGGGCGTCGGACGCGGTGGGCAGGGGCGAGTGGGAGTAGGGCATGTCCTGTTTCCTGGAGCGCGCGGTCGCGCCTGTTGTCGTTCCGGGTGCGGCTGTCCACCCTAACCGGGGGCGTCCCCCGGCCCCCCTGATGTCCCGCTGCCCCGATTCCCGGGACACGCTGATCATGAGCGCGGCACAATGGCGGCGACGGCGGTTCGGTCGAGGAGAGGACGAGACGTGAGCGAGGCCCCCACCCCGGCGGAGGGTACGGCACGGCTGAACACCGCTGTGGCGCACAACGCGCGGGTCTGGAACTACTGGATCGGCGGCAAGGACAACTACGAGGTCGACCACCGGGTCGGTGACCACGTCGCGTCGATGTTCCCGCTGATCCGGGACATCGCCCGAGCGGACCGCGAGTTCCTGGGCCGGGCGGTGCGGTTCCTGGCCGAGGAGCGCGGGGTCCGGCAGTTCCTGGACATCGGCACCGGGCTGCCCACGGCGGACAACACCCACGAGATCGCCCAGCGGATCGCCCCTGAGTCACGGATCGTGTACGTCGACAACGACCCCATCGTGCTGATCCACGCCCGCACGCTGCTGACCGGTATGCCTCAGGGCGTCACCGACTACATCGACGCGGACGTGCACGACCCCGACACCATCCTCGAACGGGCCGGGGGCACACTGGACTTCACGCGTCCCGTCGCGGTCATGATGCTGGGCATCCTCAACTTCGTCCTGGACACCGACAAGGCGCGGGACATCGCGCGCCGCGTCATGGCCGCGGTCCCCTCCGGCAGCTTCCTGGTCCTGACGCACCCCACCCACGAGGCCGAACTGGGCGGCGAGGGCCAGATCCCGGCCATGAAGTTCTGGAACGAGAACGCCACCCCGCCGATCACCGCCCGCAGCCGCGCCGAGATCGCCTCCTTCTTCGACGGTCTCGAGCTGGTCGAACCGGGGCTCGTGTCGTGCGCGCAGTGGCGATCCGATCTCCACGCCCCCGTCGTGGTACCGCAGTTCGGCGCGGTGGCCGTGAAACCCTGACCCGGGCCCGCACCCCCGCCGAGGCAGCCCTGGAGGACGTATGACCACCCCTGCCGACCCCGTCCCGGGCGGGCGTCCCGGCGACGTCGAGCAGGCCACCGCGCTGAGCGGCGAACTGTCCGGGCGGGGCGTGTACGGGATCGTCCTGGCTTACGTCGACACCGCGGGCATCACCCGTGTGAAGACGATCCCGACGGCCAGGCTCGCCGCGGCCGCGGCCTGGGGCGTCGGTATGTCGCCGGTGTTCGACACGTTCCTGGCGAACGACTCCATCGTCACCACCGACGTGCTCGGCTCCCCCGACGGCGATCTGCGTCTCTATCCCGACCTGGACCGGCTCACCGTGCTCGCCGGGCAGCCCGGCTGGGCGTGGGCCCCGGTGGACCGGATCACGCAGGACGGCGAGCCGCACCCGGCCTGCAGCCGCACGTTCCTGCGCCGGGTCGTCGCCGAGGCGGCGCGGCAGCACGGCATCACCTTCCGGGCAGCCGTCGAGATCGAGTGGGCGGTGGGGCTGGGTTCGGCACCCGACGGGGAATTCGTCCCGGCGGTGTCGGGGCCGGCGTACGGCGCCACCCGGCAGATCGAGTTGAGCGACTGCACCGCCGATCTGCTGGCGGCCTGTGCGGCGCAGGGCGTGGACGTCGACCAGGTCCATCCCGAGTACGCGGCCGGGCAGTTCGAGATCTCGGTGGGTGCACTGGACCCGGTGGCGGCGGCCGACCGCAGCCTGCTGGTACGGCAGACCATCCGCGCGGTGGCCCGGCGGCACGGGCTGCGGGTCTCCTTCGCCCCGGCGGTGTCCGCCGAAGGCGTCGGCAACGGCGGCCACCTCCACCTCTCCGCCTGGCGCGACGGCGTCAACCTGCACTCCGGCGGTGACCGCCGGTACGGCATGACGGCCGACGCCGAGTCCTTCGCGGCCGGGATCCTGGCCCACCTGCCGGGCCTCACGGCGGTGACGGCGCCCAGCCCGGCGAGCTGTCTGCGGCTCAAGCCGTCCCAGTGGGCCGGGGTGTTCACCGCCTGGGGCCGGGAGACCCGGGAGACCGCGGTGCGGGTCATCACGGGCACCGCGGGGCTGCGCGACCAGGCGGCCAACCTGGAGGTGAAGCCCGTCGACCTGGCCGCCAACCCCTATCTGGCGCTCGGCTGCGTCATCGCCGCCGGGCTGGACGGCCTGTCCACGTCCGCGGCGCTGCCCGAGGAGACCACCGGGGATCCGGCCCGGCTCGACGCCGAGGAGGCGGCGGCCCGGGGGGTGCGCCGGCTGCCGGTGTCGCTGGACGAGGCCGTCGCGGAGTTCACCGGGGACGAGCGGCTGCGGGCCGCGCTGGGTCCGGTCCTGGCCGATGCGGTGACCGCCGTACGACTCGGGGAGATCGCCTCCGTCGCCGGACTGGACGACGCCGGGGTGGCAGCGGCGTACCGCTGGGTGTACTGACATGAGCGGCACCGGCCCCATCGAGGAGCAACTCGCCGCGCTGCCCCTGGTGGACCACCACTGCCACGGCGTGGTCACCGGGGATGTGACCGTGCGGCGCTTCGAGTCGCTGATCACCGAGGGCGAGGTGTGGCCGGGCATGTCCCCCTTCGACAGTCCCGTCGGCGTCGCCGTCCGCCGCCACTGCGCACCCCTGCTCGACCTGCCGCGGCACGCTCCCGCCGAGGACTACCTGGCCCGCCGGACCGAGCTCGGCGCGGCGGAGGTGAACCGACGGTTCCTGTCCGCGGCGGGGACGGAGGTGTTCTGCGTCGACACCGGGTACGCCCCGGACGGCCTCACCACGCCGGGGGAGCTGGCCGGGGCCGCCGGTGGCGGCGCCGTCGCGCATGAGGTCGTACGGCTGGAGAGCGTCGCCGAGGCGGTCGCGGTGGCGGGCGTCGAGCCGGACGAGTACGCCGAGACGTTCCGGGCGGCCGTGTGGGAGGCGGTGGGGCGGCCGGGCGTGGTGGCGGTGAAGTCGGTGGCCGCGTACCGCACGGGCTTCGACCTGGACCCGGCGCGGCCCACGGCCGAGGAGGTCACCGAGGCGGCCCGGCGCTGGTCGACGACAGGGGGTGGGCGACTGGACGACCCCGTCCTCGTACGGCACCTGCTGTGGACGGCCGTCGAGCTCGGCCTCCCCCTCCAGCTGCACACCGGTTTCGGGGACAACGACATCCGGCTGCACCGCGCGGACCCCACCCACCTGACCGACTGGCTCCACCTGACCGCCGGCACGGTCCCGGTCCTGCTCCTGCACTGCTGGCCGTACCAGCGCCAGGCCACCTACCTTTCGGCCGTGTTCGAGCAGGTGTACCTCGACGTCGGCCTCACCCTGCACTACGTCGGTCCCGGCCGGGCCCGGGCAGTCCTGGCCGAGGCGATGGAGATCACCCCGTTCCGCAAACTGCTGTACAGCTCCGACGCCTACGGTGTGGCCGAGTTCTTCCCGCTGGGGGCGCTGGCCTTCCGGCAGGGGCTCGCCGGACTGCTGCGGGAACGGGTGGACGCCGACGAGCTGAGCCTGCCCGACGCACTGCGGATCGCACAGTGGGCGGGGCGGGACAACGCCCTCCGGGTCTACCGGTTTTCCGACGACACCTGAAAGTATGATCAAGCAATGTCTGACATGACCGAAACCACGCCCGGTTGGCTGACGACCGACGAACTCGAGATGGCGCGCGCCCGCATGCCGATCCTGTACGTCGAGGCGGTGCCCGTGCGCGTCGACGACAGCGGTGAAGTCACCAGCATCGGCCTGCTGCTGCGCATCGGACCGGACGGAACGGTCAGCCGCACCCTGGTCTCCGGCCGGGTGCTGCACCACGAGCGTGTCCGCGACGCCCTGCTGCGCCACCTGGAGAAGGACCTCGGCCCCGTGGCACTCCCCCGGGTCCCGGCCTCCCTGCAGCCGTTCACGGTCGCCGAGTACTTCCCGACCCAGGGCATCACGCCGTACCACGACCCGCGTCAGCATGCCGTGTCCCTCGCCTACGTGGTCCCGGTGACCGGCGACTGCCGTCCGCGTCAGGACGCCCTGGACCTGGTCTGGTTCAGCCCCCAGGAGGCGGCCTCCCCGGCGGTGCAGAGCGAGATGCCGGGCGGTCACGGCGTACTCCTCAAGCAGGCACTCGCCCACGTCGGTCTCGCGTTCTGAACGACGCCCGGGACACCCGCAGCGACACCGCGCGGGCTCCGGGCGCCGTCACCAGACCGTTCGGCCTTACGCGGCGAGGCGTTCGGCGAGCGCCTTCGCCTTGGTGGCCGCCTCCTGCAGGGCGCGCTCGCGGGAGGCCTCGAAGAGCGGCACCAGCTCG
>NZ_JBHWJT010000035.1:0-77994 GCF_042731325.1 Streptomyces sp. NPDC059866
AAGCGGGCGACCAGGACATCCAAAACCGTTCGGGATGTCCGCAGTGACCAGGTATGGGTCCAAGACTCACTCCTGCTCACTGATTAGGAACGGTCGCGCTTGCGTACAGGCCGACCGTCACTGCGCTCCCGGCTGTCCGCTCCGGCCGTCGCCCATGGCCGGCCGGCCGGACGGGGACTCCCCTGCGGTGAGATGTTCCAGGACCTCGACCAGCTCCTGGCACGCTCGTTCCACCGACCGCCTGGTGTTGCGCTGCTCGGTGATCACGGCGGACAGGAGCAGGGCGGTGAGGGCCATCGCCCCGTTGAAGGCCTGCAGCTTGGTCATCACTTCGACACGGGTCAGCCCTTCGAACGGTCCGGCCCGGTCCGTCGCCGCGACGGTCGCCATGATCGAGGCGAACAGGGCGCACAGCATGCTGCCCGCGAGCTGGAAGCGCAGTACCGCCCAGATCAGCAGCGGGTAGACGAGGAAGAGCAGGCTGACGGAACTGCGGGTGGCCACCGGCACGACACCGCAGGCGATGACAGCCAGGCCCAGGGCCTCCTTCCATCGGGTCACGTGCAGTGGCCGGCGCAGCCCGTGCAGCAGGAGCAGGACCGGGGTGACGATCAGAACGCCCATCGCGTCGCCGACCCACCAGGCCATCCAGATCGGCCAGAACTCGGGCGCGGCGAGCCGCCCCGTCAGCACGAGGAGTCCGGCGCCCACGGTTGCGCTGATCACCATGGCGGTCAGGGCGCACAGGAACACCAGCGCGAGACCGTCTCGTAATCGGCCGAGATCCGTGCGGAAGCCCACCTTGCGCAGCAGGAGATACCCGCAGACGGGGGCGGCGGTGTTGCCCACGAGGATGCCGACCGCAGCGGGCCGAAAGGTGGTGAGGGTCATCAGGACGAGGAGGGCGCCGAGGGCGATGCCGGGCCAGCAGCGCATCCCCAGGACCAGCAGGCAGGCCACGGCCACGCCGGTGGGCGGCCAGACGGGTGTGACCACCGCGCCCTCGACGACGAGGTGGCGCAGCAGGCCGAGCCACCCCGCTGCGTAGTAGCCGGCGGCGACTGCCAGCGTCTGCAGGGCGAAGACGACCGGCCGGCGCAGATCCTCGGTACCCACCACAGCAGCCATGAGACACCGGCGCCGCCACGTCTGCGAGGTGAGGGGCGTGGCCTGAAGGCCCTATGGCTGAACGTCGAGCCCGTCGTGGCCGACGACCAGTACGGCGGCGTCGTCGTCGTGCCCCACCTGTTCGACGCCCTTGATCACGGCGGCGGCGAGCGAGCTCGCCCCCATTCCTGCGACGGCGGCGATCCCCGCGAGCCGTACCACCTGGTCGAGCCCGGCCTCGACGCTCAGCGTCGGCCCCTCCACGACACCGTCCGTGAGCAGGACGAACACTCCGCCCGTGGTGAGCCGGTACCGAGTCACGGGGTACTCCATGCCCTTCTGGATACCGAGGGGCGGTCCTCCCTCGTCCTCAAAGACGCCGGATTTTCCGTCGGCCGTGGCCCAGACGCAGGGGATGTGTCCGGCCCGGGCGCTCTCCAGCACTCCGGTGGAGGGGTCGAGCCGCATGAAGGTGCAGGTGGCGAACAGGTCGCCGCCGAGGGACAGGATGAGGTCATTGGTGCGGGCGAGGAGTTCGCCCGGCTCGCTCGTCACGGAGGCGAGCGCGCGCAGTCCGACCCGGACCTGGCCCATGAAGGCCGCCGCCTCGATGTTGTGGCCCTGAACATCGCCGACGGACAGCCCGATGCGGCCGTCGGGCAGCGTGAAGGCGTCGTACCAGTCGCCTCCCACATTGAGGCCGTAGCACGCCGGCGCGTACTCGACGGCCAGGTGGAGTCCCCGGGCGACCGGCAGATCCCGGGGGAGCATGTCGCGCTGCAGGGCGATGGCCAGCTCGACCCTGGAGCGCTGCAGCTCCGCCTGCATGCGCGCCTGGGCGGTCAGCGATCCGAGTCTGGCCAGCAGTTCGTCGCCGTCGTCCGTCGGGGCCGTGCGGGACATTGATCACTCCGGCGAGGACAGAAGCCCCTTGAGGCAAAGCAGTATTTTTCCCATTAAGGGATGATAACTACGCCCCATCGGGGCATGGCACCACGCACGGCCATGCCCGTGGGGCGCTTCCGATCATGCCGGCGGGCGTGCAGCAACGCCTGCCGCAGGCGTGGTCCGCCGGAAGGCCCACTCCATCTTCGGCTCCATCACGCAGCGGAAGATCCGCCGCACGGGTGCGGTGCACAGCAGCGTCACGACGACGGCGGCGACGACGGTCACGGTGATCTCGCCGAGCGGCCGGTGGAGCCAGCCGTTGTCGTACACGTGGAAGTGGTTCACGGTCTGCATGCCGAAGCCGTGCAGCAGATAGCCGTACAGCGTGCCCGCGCCGAGCGCGGTGAACCACATGGCACGCCCCGGCACCCAGGCGAGGAAGCAGGCGACGAGGACCAGTGAGCAGCCGAAGAGGGCCAGCGTCATGAGGGGCCCGTACCAGCCGGGTGCGCCGAGCTGCTCGGCGCTGGTGCGGTGGAAGAACCAGGCGTAGTTCATCCGCGGGACCGCCCAGTACGCCACGACGAGCGCCGAGGCGAAGACGGGCACGGCCAGCAGGCGCACCTCGCGGCGGCGGACCAGTTGGAAGTGCTCCGGCTTCAGGCACAGGCCGAGCACGAAGTAGGGCAGGAACTGCAGCATGCGCTGCAGATCGAGGTCCTTGCCGATGGACGGCGTGAGGGTGGCGAGCATCGCGATGCCGAGCGCGATCGGCAGCGGCCACCGTACGACCTTCCATATCGGGGTGGTCAGCCGCCAGACGAACAGTGCCGCGAGGAACCACGTCAGGTAGAGGGGGTCGAGCAGGCTGAACGCCCGGTCCGGCTCGTTGTCGGCCCACCGTGTGAAGAGGGTGTACGCCACCTCGAAGACGACGTAGGGCACGGCGACACCGGTCAGCAGGCGCTTGATCCGCCCGGGGGTCGCCTCGAAGCCGCGCGAGAAGTAGCCGGAGATGACGATGAACGCCGGCATGTGGAAGCAGTAGACGATCATGTAGAACGCGGTGACGGTTCGGCTCTCGCTGCGCAGCGGCTCCCACGCATGGCCGATCGCCACCAGCACGATCGCGAGGTACTTGGCGTTGTCGAAGAACGCATCGCGCTGCTTGGCCGGCCCCTCGGCCGTCCCGGCCGCGGCCCTCTGCGGCCTGACGGCCGCGCGTTCCGCCGAGCGTACGGCGTCACTCACCGGACCTCCCGAGGCAACCCGGGGCCGCCGTTCCTCGTCCTACATGAATCAGGGGTATATCAACAGTGAACATCAGCGGGCACACTAGTCACACGAGTGAGTCCCCGTACAGCCCTCTCAGCGTCCGGGCTCCTCGTCCCCCGGCGGCCGGCGCCTGTGAGCGGAGCGCGCAGGGGCGGCCGTACGGCCCACCACGGCGGCGAGTTTGCGCAGTCGACGCCAGTCCAGTCGGGGCGGCAGGTCGGGGACGCCCGGCCGTTCACGGGGGACCCGGATGCGCAGGACGCGGCGTTCGATGCGGCAGCGGACGGGAGTGCACAGGGTGACGGCCTCGCCGTCGAGGCCTGCCTCCAGCTGCGGCTCGTCGGCGTCGATCACCACCTCGCGAGCCGTCAGCGCCCCGACCCCCTGGGGGGCCAGCAGCAGTTCGGCCGCCTCCACGGCGCTGTCCACCTTCACGGCGAGGACGCCGAGCCGACCGGAGTTCAGTCGCTGGCGCCGGCCGAAGCCAAGGGGATCGTCGATGCGGTAGGGATTGTTGCTCACCAGAACGGCCTGCGGATCGGTGAACGTGGTGCCGTCGGCGTGGGCGGTCAGACGTGGACCGCGCTGACGGGTGAGCAGGTCGGGCAGCAGCTCCAGCGCGGTACCGACCTTGTCGTCGCGGTAGCCGGGGCTCTGCACGACCGCGCCGTACACCCCGAACGAGGCGTTGTTGACGAACGGGCGGTCGTCGGCGAAGCACAGGTCCACGCGGAGTTCGACACCGTCGGTGAGGGCGTCGAGGCAGGCGGCCGGGTCTTCGCGGTCCAGGCCGAGGTCCATCGCGAAATGGTTGCGGGTGCCGGCCGATATCACGAGGAACGGCAGTCCGTGCTCCGCGGCCACCGCCGCGACCTGGGCCTGTGTTCCGTCACCACCGGCGACGCCCAGGAGGTCGGCTCCGTCCGCCACGGCGGTTCTCGCGAGGGCGGCCACGTCCTGATGCTGTTCCGGATCCAGCAGGACGACCCGCGCACCGAGCCTTTCGGCCTTGTCGCGCAGGGCGAACTTCTCCACCTTGCCGCCCCCGGAGCGCGGGTTGAGCAGCAGGAAGGGACGCTTCGGGGGCGGCGTCCGGTACTCCTTGATCCGCCCTTGGCGCAGCCCCGTGCTGCGCAGCGCGTACCGGCCGCACCAGACCGCCGCGGCCCAGAGCAGCCCAGACAGGGCGATCACCCAGAGCAGGTTCTCCCGCAGAAAGAGCACGACGAGAGCGATGGGCGTGGCGACGGCCAGCAGAGCGGCGCCGGCACGTACGGCTCCGCGGCGGGACAGCACCCACCACAGTGCAGCGACGGTGAGGGCGAGGCCCGCGAGCCCGACGACGAGCAGCAGCAGACCGCCCGGGCCGCCACGGACGAGCGGCAGCAGAACCGCCGCGGCCGCCGCAGCCAGGGCCCCCCTGGCCGCCCAGGCCTGCTTGCGGTGCAACCGCTGCATCGGCGTCGACATCACAGATCCTCCACGCGCCCCGTCGGCGTCACTGTCGCAGCCCTCCCAGCGCCCTCGCGAACGGGCAGGCGGCGTTCCAAGATCTCACGCTCTTTCCCCGGCCAGACAACGGAGCGGAACAGATCAAAGTTGCCGATCAGTGACATTCGGGACAGATCTGTAGCGGGAGCAGAGGGCAACGAACGGAACCCTCGGCGAGTCGTACCAGGCGTAGTGAGCGAACGATGTGGAGGCAATCATGAACGTCCGCACTCGAAGCACCCGACTCACCCTGGCCGCCATGGCAACCGGGGCGGCCGTCGCCCTGACCGCCGCCCCGCCGGCATCCGCCGGCACGTCGGCCTCCGACACTCCCCGGTTCCTCGAGCCGGGCGAACTGCCGCCGCACCCGACGTCGCCCTGGTACGCCGGGCCCGTCACCGCCGGGCAGCCGGACCCGCTGCCGATCTGTGTGGGAGCGGCCCTGCCGTCGATCGCCACCCACCGCACGTACTGGACCGAGTACGACACCAACGCCCTTCAGGTGACGGTCGTCGAGCGGGACACACGGCGCGCCAAGGCGTTCGCCGCCCTGCTCCGCAAGGACCTCGCCGACTGCGCGAAGAAGCTGATGCAGCAGTACCCGGACATCACCGCGACCAGGAAGTACTACGGCCGGCTGAACGTCGAGGAAGGTGCCCACGTCTACGGCATCCACACCGCCTCCGCCTGGGGTGCCTCCGACATAGGGCTGTTCTCGGTCGGCCGGGACGGCAGGACCGTGACCGTCGTCAAGTGGGCGCAGATGGGCAACTTCGCGCACGCCCAGGTCGACGACTTCAGGGCCACGACCGTCAGGGCGGTCAACAAGCTCTTTTGATGTCCCACCCGCCCCATGCGCCTCCACCTCGGCGTTTCGGCCAATCCCGGGTCTCTGCGGACCCTGACGGCCCAACGGTCGATGGCCCCTGCACGAGCCTCCGCTCGCTCCGCCCTGCGGATTCCGGTCCGTCCGAAATACGTGTGTTCGATGACGCGGCTCACGTCGTTGACCCGGATGTCGCCGTCGGCACGTACGTCAGGACCGAACCGGAGGAACCGAGTTGGCCTCAGCAGATGCCCGGAAGGAGCGGCGGACACAAGCCCTCCCTCCGCCACCGCCCGCCGAGATCAGGTACTCGGGCGAGTACTCCGTGAACCCGCTCGGCGAAGCCTCCTTCCGCAGGCTGAGCGCGCAGATCCCCGAGGTCCTGGGCCGCATCATCGCCATGGCCTGGCGCATCGAACGGGGGGCCGTCCTGCTCCTGTTGGCCTGCCCGGTGGTCACCGGTGCCGCCGCCGCGGCCCTGCTGGCGGCGACTGCGCAGGCGATGGGACCGCTGCTCGGCGCGGACACGGTCACCGACCGTCTCCGGCAGGCCCTGCCGGCGCTGGTGGTCGTCGGCATCGCCGCCGGTGTCGCCCGGGTCGCGGGCGTCGTGGCGGCCTACGCCGAGCGGCGGATCACTCCCCGGCTCACCACCCAGGCGGACACCGCCCTCGTGGAGGCGGTCTGCCGCGTCGAGGCGTCGGCCTACGCCGTCGACGGTTTCTCCGACCGTCAGGAAGCAGCGGAGATGGGAGTGATCCGCACCCATGTGATGGTCACGGACGCACAGCGGTTCCTGTCGGCCCTGATCCGGATGGTCACCGCGGCCGGAGCGCTGTCGGTGCTCAACCCGTTGCTGCTGCCCCTGCTTCTCCTCGCCGTGCTGCCGGCCGGTGTCGGCGCGGTCCTCACCGCGCGCGTGGACTACGAGATCCACTACGCCAACATCGCCGACCGCAACGTCAGAGGCATGATGCGCTGGTGGTCCACGACCCCCAAGTACGGCGACGAGGTCCGCGCGAACTCGATGACCGACTACCTCATCTTCTGGTACCGGTCCCTGTCCGAGCGCTGCGACCGGCGCACGCTGGCCGCCGCCCCGCGCACGCTGCGCATCGCCCTGGTCTCCTCCCTGGTCGCCGGCGTGTTCCTCGTCGCGACCTGGGGAGCGCTGGCCTGGCTGGCGACGACGGGGAGGATCGCGCTCGCGCTCGCCGCGACGGCCGTCGTGGCCGTGCAGACGACCCTCGCCGGCCTCTCCCAGGTGATCATCAACGGTGCCGCGCTCTTCCACACGAGCCTGTATCTGAGCGACATGCAGGCGTTCCTGGACGACGCCTCGGCGCGAGCGCCCGAACGGGGCGCGTTGTCGGTCGCGGCGCCGGTGGACGAGATCCGGCTGGAGGAGGTCGTCTACCAGTACCCGGGCAAGGACCGGCCCGCCGTCCACGGTGTGTCGCTCACCCTGCGGCGGGGCGAGATCCTCGCGGTCGTCGGCGCCAACGGCTCCGGCAAGTCGACGCTCACCCGCCTGATCACCGGGATCTACCTCGCCGACAAGGGCCGGGTGACCTGGAACGGCCTGGACCTCGCCGGGACCGACCCGGCAACTGTCTGGCAGCAGACCGGACTTGTGCCGCAGATCTTCGCACAGTGGCCGCTGCGGGTGCGGGAGAACGTCACCCTCGGCCAGCCCCGGACCCGGGACGACGGGCCGGTGTGGGAGGCGATCGACGCCGTCGGCATGCGCCGGCCGGTCGAGGAACTGCCCGCCGGTCTCGACACCCTCCTCGCCCGTGAGGTCTTCGGCGGTGCGGAGCTGTCGGGCGGGCAGTGGCAGCGCATCGCCTGCTCGCGGGCGCTGTACCGGCGTCCCGCCCTGCTGATCCTCGACGAGCCCACCTCCCAGATGGATCCGCGCGGCGAGCACCAGATCTTCGAGCAGATCAAGGCGATCGCCGGCGACCGCATCACCATCGTCGTCACCCACCGACTGGAGAACACGAAGATCGCCGACCACATCGTGGTCATGGAGGAGGGCCGCATCACGGAACAGGGCAGGTACGACGACCTCGTGCACGCCGGCGGCACCTTCGCCGAACTCCTGGAACTCTCGCAGGACCGATAGCCGGCCGAGATGCGGCGCAATCCGCGCATTGGCATGGACCTGATAGACATACGGAGCTACGCTCGGCCCAACCTCCATGAGAGCGCTCTCAGTTGCGGTTGTTCCACCCCCACCTTGCTGGAACGACGAAGGGCATCTTCCGTGAGACGCATCAGACTCCTGCACGCCGGCGTGGCCGCCCTCCTCATGCTCGGCAGCTGGTCCGCCGCCAGTACCCTGCCGGCCGCGGCGCACGACACCGCCGCCGACGACGCGCCGCCGGCCTCCGCCGGACTTCTGCACGCCATGCAGCGCGACCTCGGCCTGTCGAGTGATCAGGCGGAGGCACGGCTGGCGGCGGAGCGCACCGCCAGGGACGTCGCACCGACCGCGCGCCGGGCGGCCGGCGCCGCATACGGCGGCTCGTGGTTCGACGCGGACAGCGAGCGGTTGACCGTCGCTGTCACGTCGGACGCCTCCGCCGCGACCCTGCGGGCCGTCCGGTCCACCGGCGCGACCGTCCGCACCGTCGAGCACAGCGCGCGACAGCTCGACGCCACCAAGGCACGCATCGACCGGCTGTCCGCCCCGTCGGGCGTGAGCAGCTGGCACGTCGACCCGGCGGCCAACGCGGTCGTGGTGAACGTCGTCGAGGCCGAGCGCGCCGACAACGATGTCCGGCGCTTCGTCGCCCGTGCCCGCGCTGCCGGGCCGGTGACCGTGGAGACGGTGCCGGCCGCCCCGCGGACCTTCGCGGCGGGAACGGTCGGCGGCGACCCCTACTACACCGGCAACGTCCGCTGCTCCATCGGCTTCTCGGTCCACGGCGGGTTCGTCACCGCCGGACACTGCGGCGGGGGCGGCGCCGCAGTGCGCGGCTGGGACGGCACACACATCGGCACCTTCCAGGGCTCCTCCTTCCCGGACAACGACTACGCGTGGGTCAGCGTCGGCAGCGGCTGGTGGACCGTCCCGGTGGTCCTCGGCTGGGGCACGGTCCCGGACCGGCTGGTGCGCGGCTCGGCCGAGGCACCCGTCGGCACCTCGATATGCCGGTCCGGCTCCACGACCCACTGGCACTGCGGCACCGTGCTGGCCAGGAACGAGACCGTCAACTACAGCCAGGGCGCGGTGCATCAGATGACGAAGACCAGCGTCTGCGCCGAACCCGGCGACTCGGGCGGCTCCTTCATCAGCGGTGACCAGGCACAAGGGGTCACGTCGGGAGGCTGGGGCAACTGCTCCGGCGGCGGTGAGACCTGGTTCCAGCCGGTCAACGAGATCCTCAACCGCTATGGGCTGACCCTGCACACTGCCTGATCCGCATCACGGCCCGAGGGTCCCGCCGGCGTCCGGCGGGACCCTCTCGCACGCCCGGCCGCGGTCCGCCCGTCACCAGGGCGGGCGGACCTTACGGCCACACAGAGCACGGGACCGGGATCGACCGGGCGTCAGACACACCCGGCGGGGGCCGGCCGCGACGCGTCGTCGATCAGCGTCTCGTGAGCCGCCGCGAGGCGTTGCACATCCGGTTTGATCACCCTGCGGTCGTACGTCAGCAGGCCGTTGAGCTCGCCCTCGACGTCCGAGATCTGGGTGTAGACGGCGCCGTTGCTTCCCCGGCACACCAGGGCGCGCACCTCGTCGAGCTTGTCGAGGTAGTCGTCGGTGTAGGTGGCGGGGTCGACGTCGACGTACGACTGCTGCACCGACCAGGCGTGTCCCGGCACGGCGAGGCCGAGTCCGCCGTACTCGCCGCTGACCAGGGCGCGTTGCCCGTCGGGACGGGGCGGCAGGGCCGGGCTCGGGTAGCCGTGCTCGTCCATGATGTCGCCGGCGTTGCCGTCGGCGCCGAGGTTGAGGCCGGACTGGTTGTTGACCAGGCGGGTCGGGTCCCAGGCCCCCGCCTGCTCGGCGATGCGGCCGACGTCGTACTGGCCCCAGCCCTCGTTGAAGGTGACCCACATGACGACCGAGGGGCTGCTGATGTGCTCGTCGATCATCTGCTTCATCTCGCGCTCGTACTGCGCGCGGGCCGCGGCACTCGGGTTCACGCCCGCGGTCATGGCCGGCATGTCCTGCCACACGAGCAGGCCGAGCCGGTCGGCCCAGTGGAACCAGCGGTCGGGTTCGACCTTGATGTGCTTGCGGACCGAGTTGAAGCCCATCTTCTTGTGCATCTTCAGGTCGTACGCGAGGGCCTCGTCGGTCGGCGCGGTGTGCAGTCCGTCGGGCCAGAAGCCCTGGTCCAGGGTGGCCATGAGGAAGACCGGCTCGCCGTTCAGGACCGTGCGCGGGACGCCGTTCACCTGCTCCACCGCGATGGAGCGCATCCCGAAGTAGCTGCCGACACGGTCGCCGCCGACGCTCACCTTCAGGTCGTACAGGAACGGATCGTCGGGTGACCACAGGCGTGGACGGGGGATGTCCAGGGTGAGCGGCTCGCCGCTGCGGCCGCGGGCGGTGGCGACCCGGCGGCTCCCGTCGTACGCGGTGGCGGTGACCGGGAGGCCGTCGCGGACGCCCTGCGGTTCGACGGTCAGCGTGCCCGCGTCGACGTCGGGGGTCAGCCTGAGCCCTTCGACGTGGTCGGCGGCGACCGGTTCCAGCCACACCGTCTGCCAGATGCCGGACGACGGTGTGTACCAGATGCCGCTCGGGTCTAGGCGCTGCTTGCCCACGGGCGGGTTCTCGCCGTTCGCCGCGTCCGTCGGGTCGTACACGCCGACGATCAGCTCCTGGGTGCGGCCGGGCCGCAGGGCGTCGGTGATGTCGGCGGAGAACTTGTCGTAGCCGCCCTCGTGCGCGGCGACCTTGATGCCGTTGACGTAGACCTCGGCCCGCCAGTCGACGGCGCCGAAGTTCAGCTGGAGCCGTTTGGCGGTACCGATCCGCCAGTCGGACGGGACGGTGAAGGTACGCCGGTACCACATGCGGTCCTCGTGCCGTTCGACGCCCGAGAGCTGGGACTCGACGGGGTAGGGGACGAGAATCTCCTCGTCGAGGTTCCGGCCGAGCGGCGGCTGCTCCCCGGCCTGTGCGGCGGCGAACTGCCAGGTGCCGTTCAGGTTCCGCCAGCTGTCGCGGGTGAGCTGGGGACGGGGGTACTCGCGGTGGGCGTTGTCCGGGGTGACGTCGTCGGCCCACTTGGTGCGCAGCTGGTGGGTGGAGTGGTTCGGGCCGCTGCTCCAGAAGGCGTTGACAACGTTGCCGTCCCTGCCGGTGAGGCCGCCTTCGCCGTCGTAGCGGACGTCCGCGAGGCCCGGGGCGGTGCCGGTCTTGTTGCCGACCACGGGTTCGTCGAGTGCCACGAGCAGGGACCTGGGGGCGGCGGGATCGACATGTGCCTCGCCCAGGGGCCAGGTGGCGCCGCCGATCACGGCGTCCAGGTGGTCGGTGATTCCGGCGGGTGGCGGGGCCAGTTCCTGGGCGAAGTCGAGGCGGAGGGTACGGCCGTCCTGAAGGACGGTGGTGGCGATGGCGCCGTCGTAGTCGTAGCCCTCGGGCAGGAGGAACGCCGACTGCGGGACGGCCGTCTTGGTGCCGCCCGGCGGGGTCCAGCGCAGATGGAGGTTGGAGCCTCCGTAGTGCTCGAAGTACTCGACCTTGATGTCGTAGGCGCGGCCGGCCGTCAACTCGACCGGCTCGCTGGTCTGTTCGCGGTCCCAGTCGTCGACCCAGTGGTCGATGACGGGCCGGTCGTCGATCCAGAGCCGGAAGCCGTTGTCGCCGATGATCGAGAAGGTGGTGGGGCCGGTCTTCTCCGGCACGATACGGCCGGTCCAGCGGACGCTGACGTCGTCCGAGCGGCCGGTGGCGGCGCGGAGTCGGGACTCCAGGGAGTCGAAGTCGAGCCGGGGGTCGAATCCGGTGGCCTTGAGCTCGTGGAAGTCGAACGTGCCGGGCGCCGAGTGCGTGTAGTACTCGCCCTTGAGGCCGTGGACGTCGACGGGGTCACCGGCCGCCGTGGCGGCCGGTGCCGCGGCCAGTCCGGCCATGCCCAGCACGGCCGCTAACAGCAGTGCGAGGCGGTCTCTGAACGGTCTGATGCGCACGAATCCTCCTTGACCGAGGAAGGGTGGTGGCGGCTCACCGCTTCAGTCTGTACAACGTTGCAAACACAGCAGTTGGCATGACAGCACGCCCACCGATCCCTGTCCAGGTTCATGACAAACGCTCCGCCGTCGGAGCCGTCACTCTGCCGAGGAGGCCTCTTGCCGGTGAGCCTGAAGGACGTGGCCCAGCGCGCCGGCGTCTCGATCAAGACCGTGTCCAATGTGGTGAACAACCATCCCCATGTCGCCCCCGCCATGCGGGCCCGGGTACAGGCCGCCATCGACGAACTGGGCTACCGCCCGAACCCCACCGCGCGTCATCTGCGCAAGGGGCGTACGGGCATCATCGCCCTGGCCGTTCCCGAACTGGGCAACCCCTACTTCGCCGAGTTGGCCGGCGCCGTCATCGACGCCGCCGCGGAGCACGAGTACACGGTCCTGCTCGACCGCACGGGCGGCCGACGGGACAAGGAGGTGCTGGTCAGCCAGGGTTTCCGGACCCGGGTGATCGACGGGCTCATCCTCAGCCCGATCGAGCTGGAGGTCGCGGACCTTCAGGAGCGCTCCGACGACGTGCCCCTGGTGCTGCTCGGCGAGCGGGAGTACGACGCGCCCCACGACCACATCGCCGTGGACAACGTGGCGGCGGCCCGCCAGGCCGTACGGCATCTGCTCGGCCGGGGCCGCACCCGCATCGCCTGTCTGGGAGCGGGCACGGACGCCGCGAACCGGCCGGCTCATCTACGACTCCTGGGCTGGCGCCAGGAGTTGGCGGCGGCCAAAGTGCCCGCGCCCGACAGCCTCGTCGTGCCCGTCGGCGGGTGGGACCGCGCCGACGGGGCACGGGGCATGGCCCGGCTGCTGGACTCGGGCCTGCGCCCCGACGCCGTGTTCGCGTTCAACGACCTGATAGCCATCGGTGCGATGCGGACACTGCACGAGCGGGGGCTGCGGGTGCCCCAGGACGTGGCCGTGGTGGGCTTCGACGACATCGCCGAGGGGCGGTTCGGGGCCGTGTCCCTGACCACCGTCTCACCGGACAAGCAGGCCATCGCCCGCATGGCGGTGGCCTCGCTGCTGCGCAGCCTGTCGGGGAACGGCGAGTCGGCCGGGCGTGAACTCACCGCCCCGCACCGGCTGGTGGAGCGGGAGAGCACGCTGGGGCGGCGTCAGGGCGCGGCCGGCGGATGAGGTCGGCTCCAAGATGCGGTGACTGATCGGCGCAGGTGAACGGTGTCAGGCGCCGCGATTCCGGCATGGTCCGCGGGCAGGCCCTAAGCGGGTGATGCGTGAGACGCCGTGTGCCCTGCGGGGCATGCATGAGTGTCTCCGGCCTTATCCGGCCGGCTCTGCGGACACGACGCGTTGGAGGCGAGTGATGAACGAAACAGCCGATCAAGCCGACCCCAGGGCCGACGAAGCCCAGGTCCCGGTCCTCATCGTCGGCGGTTCCCTGGTCGGCCTGTCGACCTCGCTGTTCCTGGGCCGACTGGGTGTCCGGCACACACTGGTGGAGCGTCATGCCGGCACCTCCATCCACCCCCGCGGCCGCGGCAACAACGTCCGCACGATGGAGCTGTTCCGGGTGGCCGGCGTCGAGCCGGCGATCCATGAGGCCGCCTCCACCCTGGCCAAGAACCACGGCATTCTGCAGGCACCCACCCTGGTCGGCGACGCGGGCGACTGGCTGTTCAAGGAGATCGACCCGGGCGGCGGACTGGCCCGCTTCAGTCCGACGTCATGGTGTCTGTGCAGCCAGAACGACCTGGAGCCGGTCCTGCTGGACCATGCCGCGGGGCTCGGCGGCAACCTGCGCTACTCCACCGAACTGATGGCGTTCGACACCGACGCGGACGGCGTCACCGCGTTGGTCAAGAACCGGGAGACGGGCGAGCACAGCACCATCCGCGCGGACTACCTCGTCGCCGCCGACGGCCCCCGCAGTCCCGTCCGGGACCAGCTCGGCATCGGCCACAACGGCCCCGGCGACCTGTTCCACAACGTCAGCATCACCTTCCGGTCCCGTCGTCTCGCCGACGTGGTGGGCGACCGGCGCTTCATCGTCTGCTACCTGACCCGCCCGGGTGCCGACGGGGCACTGCTGCCGGTGGACAACCGCGAGAACTGGGTCTTCCACGCCCCCTGGCACCCCGAAGACGGCGAAACGGTGGAGGAGTTCACCGACGAGCGGTGTGCCGAGCACATCCGCCGCGCGGTCGGGGACATGGACATCGACGTGGAGATCACCGGAAGGGCGCCCTGGCACGCCGCCCAACGGGTCGCCCAAAGCTACCGGTCCGGACGCGTCTTCCTGGCGGGCGACTCGGCCCACGAGATGTCCCCCACCGGAGCCTTCGGCTCCAACACCGGTATCCAGGACGCGCACAACCTCGCCTGGAAGCTGGCTGCCGTGCTCGGCGGCTGGGCAGGGGACGGGCTTCTGGACACCTACGACATCGAACGCCGTAGGGTCGCCGAGGCGACCAGCGCCCGCGCGGCCGCCCGGTCGGCCGAGCACAGCCACCCCGGCTACACCCCTCCACCCACCGCCGGCAACGCCCCCCAGCGCGGCATCCTCAACATCACACTCGGCTACCGCTACCCGAAGGGCGCCGTCGTCGGCGCCGATCCCACGGCGGCGGTCGTGCCCGAGAAGCTCGCCCTGACCGGGGAGCCCGGCAGCAGGGCACCCCACCTGTGGGTACGGTTCCGGGGCGAACGGATCTCCACCCTCGACCTGTACGAACGGTCCCTGGTCCTGCTCAGCGACGCGGATGAGCCGAGCGGATGGCACGAGGCCGCCACACGCCTCGCCGAAGAGATGTCGGTCCCGCTCGTCTCCTACCGGGTGGGGACCGGCCCCGGCAGCGAGCTGTCCGAGGACGGTGCGGACTGGTCGGAGGTCCACGGCACGACCCGCGCAGGGGCCGTACTGGTCCGGCCCGACGGGTTCGTCGCATGGCGGTCGCCAGACGCGGTCCCGGACGCCGGATCGACACTCCGTCAGGTGGTGCGGGCAGTCCTCGCATTGACCTGACCCTCGTCACACGAGCACGACGTCGCGCCGACGGCCCATGCTGTCGGCGCGACGTCACGCTGTGGTGCCCAGGCGCGCCGTTCACCCAGGTGAGCCCCTTGAGTGGTGGGAGGCCGACAACTGACTGACGGTTGATCACGTCAGGCCGGGTCACCTCAGCTGACGAAGCGCCAGCTGCCCGGCCGTGGCGAAAGGACCCCCATATGCGCTCAGCACGCATGCTCCTGGCCGCCGCGGCGGCCTCGGCCGTCCTCACCCTGACCGCACCCGGCGTCTACGCAGCCGAGGACTGGAACCACGACGACTCGTCCTACAGCAAGGAGGACGACAACGGAGGCAAGCACGACTCGGGAGGCTACAAGGACAGCGAGCACGACAACGGAGGCAAGCACGACTCGGGAGGCTACAAGGACAGCGAGCACGACAAGGGCGGCTGGAGCAGCGACCACGACAAGCCCCACGGCGGGATGCACACCGGCGGCGGCGCGCTGGACGCGCCCACGGTGACCGCGGGCGGCCTGGCCGTTCTGGCCGTCGCGGCAACCGGCCTGTACGCCGCGCGTCGAAGGAACTCGGCACACGGCACGGCCTGACCCATGCCGGACGCGATAGCAGCCGCAGGCCGGGCCGCCACGCGTGCACCGTGTGGCGGCCCGGCCGGCTTCCCGCCCGCCCTGTCCGCCCTGTTGCCGTGCACTAGTGAGGTGGTCTCCGATGCCGGCCCAGCCTTCTTCCCCCACCGACGACGAACAGGTGCCGTCCGGCCAGGGGTCCCACGGAGGCATGATCGTGCTGTGTGCCGTGGCTCTGCTGATTCTGACGGTGCGCCTGATCGGCGGCGACGAACCGCCGTCCGATTCCTCCCGTCCGGCGCACGCCCCACCGGCGCCACACGCCGCAGCGCCGGCAATGCCCGGCCCGCACGCGGCGGGAAGGCACCTGCCGCGGTCGAAGCCGGTGCGCCTGCTCATCCCGAAGATCTCGGTCGACGCGCCCTTCACGGACCTTGCCATCGGCTCCAACGGGCAGCTCGAACCCCCGCCCGCCCACGACGTCAACCTCGTCGGCTGGCACGCCGAGGGGGCCAGCCCCGGAGAGGCCGGTACCTCGATCGTCGCCGGGCACGTCGACACGGCCACCTCCCCCGCCGTCTTCGCCGACCTCGGTGCCCTGCAGAAGGGGGACGTCTTCCACGTCGAACGAGCCGACGGGCGCACGGCGTCCTTCGTGGTCGACAGCGTGGAGACGTTCGCCAAGGACCGCTTCCCGAGCCGGCATGTGTACGGCGACACCCCCCAGGCCCAGGTCCGGCTCATCACCTGCGCGGGTGATTACGACCGCACGGTCAAGGACTACACGGACAACCTGGTGGTCTTCGCTCATCTCATGTGAACAGACCTGGTTGTCCGTCAGGTGCGCGCGCAGGCAACGCGTCGGAGCTTCCCCGCCCCGCGGGAGCGGATCCGCGCCGCCGGTCACCCACGTAGTCCATACGATTCGCGCACTGGTGGGGACCGGCACAAGATCGAGGCACGCTCACGTCGCATCACCGCAATCGACGTCAGCCTCCCCCTTCCCGCTAAGGAGATGTGCGCAGGATGACCACTTCCGCACTTGCTTCAGAACCGCTGACGCAACAGGTGCCGCACCATGTCTCGCAGTCCGTCTTCGACGGCTCCCGGCTCCGGGTCGTCCTTCTGGTGGACGTCCACGACGGAGCCCAGCAGCAGTTCCTGGAGGCGTACGAGCAACTCTGCAACCAGGTCGCGTCCGTTCCCGGGCATGTCAGCGACCAGTTGTGCCAGTCGATCGAGAATCCCTCGCAATGGCTCATCACGAGTGAGTGGGAGAGTGCCCCGCCGTTCCTCACCTGGGTGAACAGCGAGGAGCACGTGCGGATGGTGGAGCCCTTGCACCGCTGCGTCCGGGACACCAGGTCGCTGCGCTTCCACATCGTCCGCGAGACCGGCGACCCGGCTCAGGACGCCAGGTCCGGCAAGCGCCGGCTCCAGGCATCACCCCGGATCGGGGACGGCGTCATCCGGCACGCGCTCACCTTCACGGTCAAGCCGGGCAGTGAGCAGACCGTCGCCAGGATCCTCGCCGACTACGCCGCGCCCGAGCCGCAGGTCGACGACACCACCCGGCTGTGCCGCACCTCCCTGTTCATGCACGGCAACCGTGTGGTGCGGGCCATCGAGGTGCGCGGCGACCTGCTCGCCGCGCTGCGCCACGTCGCCCGGCAGCCCGAGGTGCGGGCCGTCGAGGAAGCCGTCAACCCCCATCTGGAGCAGGACCGGGACCTCGATGATCCCGAGTCCGCCCGCGTCTTCTTCACCCGCGCGGCGCTGCCCGCCGTACACCATGTGACGGCGGGCCAGGAAACCGGGCAGGCCGTGCGGCACGCGTTGTACTACCCGGCCCGGGAGGGCAGCGGAATGCGGCTCGCCGAACTGCTCGCCCGGCAGGACGAGGCGGCGGCGGAGGATCCGCACAGCCCGGTGCTGTGCAGCACGATCTTCCAGCGGGACGACATCGTGATGCGGCTGATCGATGTGCGCGGCGGCCTCGACGCCGACCCCGGCGCGGTGCTCGGGCTGACGGACCGGGGTCAGGCAGCCGAGGTGACGGCACTCCTCGACGGCGACGCCCTCGGTGCCGACCCCTCCGCGCTGATGGACGCCGCGCCCGCCGGCCTCCTCACGCTCGCCCGCATGGAACTCGTCACCGACCGCCGCTCACCAGAGGCCTGACCAGCTCGCAGGGCGCGGCCGCCCGGCCCCCCAAGTCGACACAGCACACGATCGGAGCAACGTCGTGATCAAACCCCGTCTCAACATCGTGGATCTCAGCGAGGTCGAGCCCAACACCAGGCGCGGTGGCGATCTGCGCGCCATGCTCACCCCCACCACGGTCGGCTCCACCAGCGGATTCATGGGCGTGGCCATCGTGCAGCCCGGCGACCGCATCGCGGAGCACTACCACCCGTACTCCGAGGAGTTCGTGTACGTCGTCTGCGGGCAGCTGGAGGTCGACCTGGACGGCGACCCCCACCCGCTGCGTCCCGAGCAGGGACTCATGATCCCCGCCCATATGCGGCACCGCTTCCGCAACGTCGGCAACGTGGAGGCCCGCATCGTCTTCCACCTCGGCCCGCTGGCCCCGAGCCCGCCGCTCGGCCACGTCGACACCGAGGAGACCGACTCCGTCCCGGTCGCGGCGGAGGGAGCCCACGCGGGTGCGGGCCGGACGGCCGAACGAGGGGAGGTCCGGTCATGAACCGGCGTGTGGCAGTCACCGGGATAGGCATCGTCGCGCCGGGCGGCATCGGCATACCGGCGTTCTGGGATCTCCTGACCAACGGGCGCACCGCTACGCGGGGGATCACCTTCTTCGACCCGGCCGGCCTGCGTTCGCGGATCGCCGCCGAGTGCGACTTCGACCCTGCGGCCCACCGGCTGGACGGGGAGGACGTCGCACGATGCGACCGCTACATCCAGTTCGCCCTGGCCGCCGGCGACGAGGCGATACACGACGCCGGACTCGACCTCGACCAGGAGAACCCCTGGCGGGTCGGGGTCTCCCTGGGGACCGCAGTGGGCGGCACCACCCGCCTTGAGCACGACTACGTGCTGGTCAGCCACCACGGGGAGCGCTGGGACGTGGACCACCGGGAGGCCGACCCGCATCTGCACCGCGCGTTCTCGCCCAGCACGCTCGCCTCGACGGTGGCGGAGCGGTTCGGGGCGCGCGGGCCGGTGCAGACCGTCTCCACGGGCTGCACCTCGGGGCTCGACGCGGTCGGGTACGCCTTCCACACGATCGAGGAGGGCAGGGCCGATGTGTGCGTGGCCGGTGCCTCGGACTCGCCGATATCACCGATCACCATGGCCTGCTTCGACGCGATCAAGGCCACGTCGCCGAACAACGACGACCCCGCCCACGCCTCCCGTCCCTTCGACGCCGACCGCAACGGGTTCGTCATGGGCGAGGGCGGTGCGGTGCTCGTCCTGGAGGAGCTCGAGCACGCCCTGGCCCGCGGCGCACACGTGTACTGCGAGCTCAGCGGCTACGCGACCTTCGGCAACGCCTACCACATGACCGGTCTGACCAGAGAGGGGCTGGAGATGGCCCGTGCCATCGAGACCGCCCTCGACCACGCCGGGCTCGACCGCACCGCGATCGACTACGTCAACGCCCATGGGTCGGGCACACAGCAGAACGACCGTCACGAGACCGCCGCGGTGAAGCGGGCCTTGGGACAGCACGCCTACGACACGCCCATGAGCTCCATCAAGTCCATGGTGGGCCACTCCCTGGGTGCGATCGGCGCGATCGAGGTCGTCGCCTGTGTGCTGGCCCTGGCCCACCAGGTGGTACCGCCCACCGCGAACTACGAGACCCCGGATCCCGAGTGCGACCTGGACTACGTCCCGCGCGTCGCACGCGAGCGGAGACTGAACAGCGTGCTCTCCGTGGGCAGCGGGTTCGGCGGTTTCCAGTCCGCGGTGATCCTGACCCGGCCGAGGGAGAGGACACGATGAGCGAACCGCATCCGCGGCGCGCGGCCATCACCGGAATCGGTGTGGTCGCGCCCAACGGAGCCACTACCGAGAACTTCTGGAAGTCCACCAAGGAAGGCATCAGCGTCCTCGCCCCGGTCACCCGCGAGGGCTGTGAGCACCTACCGCTGCGGGTGGCCGGCGAGGTACGGGACTTCGAGGCGTCGTCGGCGGTCGAGGAGCGCTATCTCGTCCAGACCGACCGGTTCACGCACTTCGCGATGGCCGCGGCCGACCTCGCGCTGGACGACGCCCGCCTCGGCCAGGCCGACACCGGCGACTCGCCGTTCTCCGTGGGCGTGGTCACCGCTGCCGGTTCCGGCGGCGGCGAGTTCGGTCAGCGGGAGCTGCAGCGGCTGTGGGGAAAGGGCAGTCGCTTCGTCGGGCCGTACCAGTCCATCGCCTGGTTCTACGCCGCCAGCACCGGCCAGATCTCCATCCGCCGCGGCTTCAAGGGGCCCTGCTCGGTCGTCGCCGCCGACGAGGCGGGCGGCCTGGACGCCATCGCGCACGCGGCGCGGGCCGTGCGCCGCGGCACCGACGTGATCGTGGCCGGGGCGACCGAGGCGCCGCTCGCCCCCTACTCGGTGGTCTGCCAGCTCGGCTACGAGGAGCTGAGCACCGTCGAGGAGCCGGAGCGCGCCTACCGCCCGTTCACGGAAGGAGCCTGCGGATTCGTGCCGGCCGAGGGCGGCGCCATGCTCGTCGTGGAGGAGGAGACCTCGGCCCAGGAACGGGGCGCGCGCGTGCGGGCCACCCTCGCCGGACACGCGGCGACGTTCACCGGTGCCTCCCGCTGGGAGCAGTCCCGGGAAGGCCTCGCCGAGGCCATCCGTGCGGCCCTGGACGAGGCCGGGTGCGCCCCCGAGGAGATCGACGTGGTCTTCGCGGACGCCCTCGGCGTACCGGAGGCGGACCGTGCGGAGGCGCTGGCGATCGTCGACGCCCTCGGCTCCCACGGCCGGCGGGTGCCGGTCACCGCGCCGAAGACCGGTATCGGCCGGGGCTACTGCGCGGCGCCGGTGCTGGACACGGCGGCGGCGGTGCTCGCGCTGGAGAACCACCTGATTCCCCCCACCCCCAACGTCTTCGACATCTGCCATGACCTCGACCTCGTGTCCGCCCGCGCCCGTGCCGCCGAGCTGCGCACGGCGCTGGTCCTCAGCCGGGGACTCATGGGGTCGAACTCGGCGCTGGTGCTGCGGCACGGCGCCGCCGACGCCTCGTAGCGAGGCGTCACAGTGCAAAGGAGAGTAACCGCATGAGTGACCGCATCACCGTGGAAGAGCTGGCCGAGCTGATGAAGAAGGCCGCCGGGATCACCGTTGTCCCGGAGGATCTCCAGCAGCAGTACAACTCCGGCTTCGACGCCCTCGGCATCGACTCGCTCGGACTGCTGGGCATCGTGGGCGAGTTGGAGAACCGGTACGGCACGCCGATGCCTCCCGACGCGGAGCGCAGCAAGACCCCACGGCAGTTCCTCGACCTCGTCAACAGTGCCCTCATGACAGGAGCGTGACATGGCCGGACACACACAGAACGAGATCACCATCGCCGCGCCGGTGGACCTGGTCTGGGACATGACCAACGACGTGGAGAGCTGGCCACAGCTGTTCAGCGAGTACGCCTCCGCGGAGATCCTGTCCACGGAGGGGAACAAGACCACCTTCCGGCTGACCATGCACCCCGACGACAACGGCACCGTGTGGAGCTGGGTCTCGGAACGGGAGACGGACCGCGACACGCTCAGCGTCAAGGCCCGCCGCGTCGAGACCGGGCCCTTCGCGTACATGAACATCCGGTGGCAGTACGAGGAAGTGCCCGAGGGCACCCGGATGGTGTGGACGCAGGACTTCGAGATGAAGCCCGACGCACCGGTCGACGACGCCTGGATGACGGACAACATCAACCGGAACTCCAAGGTCCAGATGGCCTTGATCCGGGACCGCATCGAGCAGGCCGGGGAACGCCGGCGTGTGCCGACCCTGACCGACTGAGCCGAACGGAAGACAGCACGATGCACCACACCCTGATCGTCGCCCGCATGGCGCCCGGGTCGGCCCCGGACATCGCCAAGGTGTTCGAGGAGTCGGACCGAGGAGAGCTCCCCCACCTCGTGGGCGTCTCCCGGCGCAGTCTCTTCCAGTTCGATGACGTGTACCTGCACCTCATCGAGGCCGAACGGGACCCCGCACCCGCCATCGCCAAGGTGGCCGGGCGTCCCGAATTCCGTGACATCAGCGAGCGGCTGTCCGCGTACGTCACCGCGTACGATCCCGCGACCTGGCGTTCACCGAAGGACGCGATGGCGCGTTGCTTCTACCGCTGGGAGCGGGACTCCACCGTCTGAACGGCCACTCGGCCACCGGCCCCGGGGCCCCCCGTGTGGCCGGGGCCGGGGCGGGCGGGTGGGGGGGTTGCTCCCCCCGGGGGGGGCGCTCCCCCCGCTGGCGCCCGCCCCCGCGGCCCCCGCCGCCGGGCCCGTGCGGGCGGGGGCCCCGGGGCCGGTGGTCTGCGGAGCGCGTCCGGGGTGATCAGCCGGGCACGGTGCAGTCGAACGCGTGCAGGTAGGGGTTGACCTGACGGACGTCGTCGATGACCAGCCCCGCGTCGGTCAGCCGGCGGACCATGCTGTCCCTGGTGTGCTTCGCCCCGCCGACGTTGAGGAGCAGCAGCAGGTCCATCGCGGTGCTGAAGCGCATCGAAGGCGTGTCGTCGACGAGGTTCTCGATGACCACGACCCGTGCCCCGGGGCCGCCGGCCTCGATGACGTTGCGCAGGGTCCGGGCGGTGCTGTCGTCGTCCCACTCCAGGATGTTCTTGATGATGTACACATCGGCCCGGACCGGGACGGCCACCCGGCAGTCGCCGGGCACGATGCGCACCCGGTCCGCGAGCGCTCCTCCCGGACGCAGCCGTGGGTCGGCGTTCTCCACCACGCGCGGCAGGTCGAGCAGGGCACCCTGGACCGACGGGTACTTCTCCAGCAGGCTCGCCAGGACATGCCCCTGACCACCCCCGATGTCGGCGAGCGAAGAACTCCCCAACAGATCGAGGAACTGGGCGACGTCCCGGGCGGACTGCATGCTCGAGGTCGTCATGGCGCGGTTGAAGACGACGGCGGACTCGGGGGCGTCCTCGTTGAGGTACTCGAAGAACTCCTTTCCGTACAGGTCCTCCACGACGTTCCGGCCGGTGCGCACCGCCTCGTCCAGCTTCGGCCACGCGTCCCAGGTCCACGGTTCGGTGCACCACAGCGTGATGTAGCGCAGGCTGTGCGGATCGTCCTCGCGCAGCAGCCGGGACATGTCGGTGTGCGCGAACGTGCCGTCCTGCTGCTCGGCGAAGATGCCGTAGCAGGACAGGGCCCGCAACAGCCGTCGCAGCGGCTGGGGTTCGGTCTTCACCGCGGCTGCGAGGTCCTCCACGGCCATGGGGCCGTCACCGAGGGCGTCGGCGACTCCCAGCCGGGCGGCCGCCCGGAGGGCAGCGGCACATGCCGCCCCGAACACCAGCTCCCTCAGCCGCATGGACGGCGGTGGAGCAGTCTCTGCGGTTGTCATGTGCCGCCTTCCTTCCTTCCTGGGTCCACGGGGGACGGCAGCCGGCCGGTCAGCACAGTCCCGCGGGCTTGGACGCCCAGCAGGAGTTGTTCTCGAAGGTGTTGCCCTTGCCGGTGTCCGTGTTGACGAGGTCGGCCGGCGCGTTGCCCTCCAGCTCGTTGTCGCTGATCCGGTTCTTCTCGCTCTTGACACCCACGAGGCTCTGGAACAGGACGATGCCGCCCGACAGCGGGGAGGTGCCGGCGTTGTCCTTGATCACGTTCCCCGTCACCAGGGTCTTCTCGGCGCCGGTCAGGACGATGCCGGAGCCCTGCAGGAAGGGCAGCCGTGCGGTCTTGGGGCAGTACTTGTTGTTCTCCACGACGTGGTTCTCGCGCACGGCCAGGTCACCGGCCCTGGGCTTGTTCTCGTCACCGACGACGAACAGTCCCGCGCAGTTGCCGGTGATGTGATTGCCCTCGACGCTGAGGTTGCGCAGGCGCCGGACGGTGACGCCGATCCGGTTGCCTTCCAGCCGGTTGTACTCCACCACGGTGCCCCGGGTGTCCGCGGCGCCTTCCTCGGCCGTGACCGAGTTGGCGAGGAACAGACCCGCGTCGCCGTTGTCACGGGCGGTGTTCCCCCGGAACAGGCCGCGGACCGACTGCTCCTGGGCGATGCCCCACACCCCGTTCTTCACGGCCGTCACGTTCCGGACGGTCAGCCTGTCCGTCCCGAACGCCGACACACCGCTCTTGGCGAAGCCGGTCACGGTCAGGGAGGACACCGTGACGTCCTCGAGCTTGCGGGCCTTCGTCCCCACCACGCAGATGCCGTTGCCGGCCGCGGCGCAGCTGTTGGCGGTCTTCGTCGTGCCCGGTTTGATCACTGTGCCCCGTCCCGCACCGCGCAGGGTCAGCCCGGGCGTGGTCACCTTGACGCTCTCGCGGTAGGTGCCGGGGGTCACGAGAACGGTGTCGCCCGGCTCGGCGGCGTCCACCGCCTTCTGGATCGATTCGCCCTCGACGACCACATGGATCGAATCCCCGGAAGACGAGGGCGAAGCGGCACCAAGACCGGTCCCGACGATTGCTGCAGTGCACGCCAGGTAGGCAATATGGCTTTTGATCATATGCCGTACAATAAGCCCCAAGTCTCCGCAAACCGGGCGGATCGTCCGTCCGACGGCGTGTCATGCCTCGCTGTCGGCCGCCGATTTGGGCAATGCCGTACGCACCTGTGACGTGCGGACCCTTGCCGCGCCCGACGCCTGCCCGCATTCATCCGTGATCGAGGCGTGCGCAGCAGTCGGCCGGGCCGGTGGCGTCGAAGGCGCGTTCCAGGCGGCAGAAGCAGGACGCCTCGATCGGTACGTCCGCCATGGCGGCGGCCAGCTTCAGCTGCTGGGCCACGATCTGCGCCTCCCCCACTTTCCCGAGGCGGACCAGGCACTCGTGGAAGCCGTGCAGGGCCCACACGTTCCCCGGGTGTTGCAAGGGGCGCGGCAGGGTGTCGTCGAGGCCCAGGTCGGCCCGGTAGACCGACTCCGCCTCGGCGACGCGTCCCTGTTCGAGGAGCAGGGCGCCGTAGGCGTGCCGGGTGGGCTGCATCCAACCCCACGGCTCGTCGTAGGGGAGGCTGTCGTCGAGTTCGATCGCCCGCTCCAGCGCGGTGAAGGCGGCGTCGTGGTTGCCCTTGCGGTACTCCAGTTCACCGTCGAGCATCGCCGAGGCGACGGCGAGGATGTCGGCGCAGGTGTTGTTGAACAGCATGCGCGTGTCCGGGACACCGGCCAGCGCCTCGCGGAACAGTGCGCGTTCGGCCTCGGCCTCGGCGATCCGGCCGGTCGCCGAGAGGGCCACGCCGCGGGCGTAGCGCAGCATCGCGGTCGTCACGCTGTAGAGCTGCGGGTCGGCGGGCAGGGGCAGGTCCAGGATGTCCGCCCAGTGGCCGAATCGGATCAGCACATGGACCCGCATCGCGAGAAAGCCCTCCAGCCAGTCGGCCATGGGCGGGCTCTGCACGCGCAGCAGGTCCTGCGTGATGGTCGACTCGAGTTCGACGGCGGTCTTAAGGGCGGTCCGGGACTGGCCGAGGAACATCGCGCCGTAGATCTTGAAGTGGTAGTTGTGCGAGCGGTACAGGGTGTAGAAGTTCATCGCCCCGGCCCGCGCGCGGTATTTCTCGTCGGCGGCGATGGCGTCGCTGTTGTCGGACACGACGCGCCGGTAGTCGCCGCACAGCACGTCCAGGTGGGTGGGCATGTGCTGGAGGTGGCCGGCGTCGGGCACCAGGCCGCGCAGCCGGTCCGCGACGGGCAGCGCCGCCTCGGGCGTCGGGGACATCTCCATGAGGTGGATGTACATGTGCAGCACGCCCGGATGCCGGGCCCCGTCCTCGGTGGCCAGCGCGAGCTCGAGGACGGCCTTGGCATCGAGCGTGCGGGCGCCTTCGGCGGGCTCGCCGGTGCGGATGTCCCACAGCTGCCAGGGCGTGAGATTCATCAGGGCGTCGGCGTAGAGGGTGGTGAGGTCGAGGTCGTCGGGGTCGAGTGCGTGCACGGCGCGCACGGCGTCGGCGTAGGGCTCGTTCCACACCGTGCAGTCCTCGGCGGGACTCGCCTGCGGGTAGCGGGCACGCAACGACTCGACCAGGGCGCGTTCGACGGGGGTGGCGCCGGCCGCCGTCTTTTCGTGGGCGAGTTCCACGGCGGCGTGGGCGCGGTCGACGCTGCGTGCCAGGTCCTCGCCGTCGAAGGCCTCCCAGGGCTTGTTGTAGTTGGGGCCGAGCGCGTAGGCGATGCCCCAGTGGGCCATGGCGCAGTCGGGGTCCGCCGCGGCCGCGGCCTCGAAGCAGGAGACGCCCTCCTCGTGGTTGAAGGCGTACGTCCAGGCCAGCCCGCGGTCGAACCACAGCTGGGCTTCGGGCGACGAGGTCGTCACGCGGCGGCTGTGGGTGCCGAGGTCGTAGTAGTCCATGCGTCCGTCCTCCGTCCGCGACCGCCGTGCGACGAGGGATGCATACCCGTACCAGCCTAGTTGCGATCTTTTGGGCGGAACGGCCCTGGCTCCCCTGGGCCGACCTGCGTGTGACCACGGTGGGCGTCGCCGTGTCGAACGGCGCACGTCGGGTACACAGGGCACAGCGCGGGACGTCGCAGCGCCCGGTGCGGGTGGGCTGCGGAGGGATCGGTGCGGTGGTTGGAGTGGTCATGACGCAGAACGGTGATGACGCGACGCTCGCCCCACGCGTCGGGATTCCCGATCTCCCTCAGGCGGCGCAGCCGCGCCGGCTGCACCCCGAGGTGGGAGAGCCGGAACTGCCGCGCGACCGCAACCAGGCCATTCTCGAGGCGACCAAGCAGGTCGGCGCGCTGCTGAAACAGGGCGGACACGATTTCGCCCTGGCGGGAAGCGTGGCCGCCTACGCCCACGGGGCCGGCGAGAACCTCCAGCACGACGCCGATTTCTGCATCAGGCCCGAGGACGCCGACGCCGTCGCGGCCACGTTGGAGAAGGCCGGCCTGACGGTCTGCTCCCCGCCCGAGGACTGGCTGCTCAAGACCACCTGTTTCGGGCAGCACATCGACATCATCTTCCAGCTGGCGCACCGGCGCGTGACGACGGACATGCTCGACAGAGCGCAGGAGATCCCGGTCGATTCGGTGCGCATGCCGGTCCTGGCCCCGACCGACCTGCTGGCCAGCCTGCTGGCCGCGTTCTCCGAGCACCACTGCGACTTCGGCGCGGTGCTGCCCATCGCCCGGGCGCTGCGCGAGAAGGTGGACTGGGAGCGGGTACGGCGCGACAGCGGGGACTCCGCCATGGCCGCCGCCTTCCTCTTCCTCCTGGAACGCCTCGACGTGATCACTCCGCACCACGGGAGCAGCCATGACGCATCCCGGTGACCGGGGCGTATCCGGCGCCCCGGGGGCTCAGCACCTGGACTACCGCGTCGCCCACCTCCGTGACCGCCTGGCCGGCGGGCCCCTCGGTGAGCTGGGCGTGCGGGTCGAGGCGCGCGGAGATGCCGTGCTGGTCACCGGCTGTGTTCCGTCCGCCCGCTGCCGGGACGACATCCGACGCATCGTCCGGGAGGAGCTGGCCGGGCTGGTGGTGCACTGCGACCTCGTGGTCACCGACACCTCCTCACCCGACCACGCGGAGGACCTCACATGATCCGGATCGCAGCCGTCGGGGACATCCACATGGGTCCGGACAGCCAGGGCCTGCTGCGTCCGGCGTTCGACACCCTGCCCGACTGCGCCGACGTCCTGCTGCTGGCCGGGGACCTCACCCGCCACGGGACCCCGCAGGAGGCCCGGGTGGTGGCCCGGGAGGTCGAGGGCCTCGGTGTCCCCGTCGTCGCCGTCCTGGGCAACCACGATCACCACGACGAACGTCCGGACGAGGTCACGGCCATCCTCCAGGACGCCGGCGCCCGGGTGCTGGAGGGGCAGGCCACGGTCGTGAGCGTCGGCGAGGCCCGCGTCGGGGTGGCCGGCACCAAGGGGTTCGGCGGGGGTTTCGTGGGGCGCAGTGCCGGTGAGTTCGGCGAGCCGCTCATGAAGGAGTTCGTCAGGCACTCGCGCCGCCTCGCCGACGGTCTGCGTGCGGCTCTGGAGCGGCTGGACGCGGAGGGCTGTGACGTACGGGTCGCCCTGACGCACTTCTCCCCCGTGCCGGAGACGCTGGCCGGTGAGCCCCTGGAGATCTACCCGTTCCTGGGCAGCTATCTGCTGGCCGAGGCCATCGACACCGCGGGCGCGGACCTCGCGGTGCACGGGCACGCGCATGCGGGGACGGAGCACGGCATGACGAGCGGCGGCGTCAGGGTGCGCAATGTCGCGCAACCCGTCATCGGCCGCGCCTTTCACGTCTACCACGTGCCGGTGCCCGAGCGGCTGACGACTGGTTGAGCGAGGGAAGCCGCCGGGTGAGCACCCCCTCCCCGCCTCCCTCGGTCTGCGCAGGACCGCACGAAGGGTGATGGCGGGACAGCTCGCTCCTGCCCCGCGCCGCTTCGGCGTCCCTGATCTCCCGGCGCGTACTGCACTTGGCGCCCCTTTCCCTCACCAAAGCGCGAAAGCCCCGCGTCCCTGACATTGGTTCGGTCCTTCCAGGCAAGCCCTCGCCTCATGGCAGCTTCACCCGTATCGGACTGGAAGGAACCATTCGCATGGTCCACAGACATGCCCCGGCAGCACGCCGCGCGACCCTGATCGCCCTCGGCGCGCTGGTTCTGAGCGGGATCTGCTCGGCCGCGGGGGCCGAGCCGCCGCCCGCGCCGGGATCCCTTCCCACGGCGGCCCAGACAGTGGGGGCCGACAGGCCGTCGGCGCAGGTGCTCCGCGCGCTCCAGCGGGACCTCGAGCTGACGCCCGCCCAGGCGGAGGAGCGGTTGGTGAACGAGGCGGAGGCCGGAAGCCGCGCGGGGCGTCTGCGCAACGCGCTGGGCAAGCGTTTCGCCGGCGCCTGGGTGAGCGGTACGACATCCCAGGAGCTCACCGTCGCGACCACCGACGGCGCGGACGTGGCCGCCATCCAGGGGCAGGGCGCGAGGGCCATGGTCGTCAAGGAGTCCCTGGCCGGCCTGACGGCCGTCAAGAAGAAGCTGGACGCGGCGGCCCCCCGTGGCGCGACCGCCGACACGCCGCTCTGGTACGTCGACGTCCCGGGCAACCGGGTCGTGGTCGAGGCTCGCACCCGGTCGTCCGCGGCCGCCTTCGTCAAGGCCGCCGGCCTCGCGGGCAAGCGCGTCGCCGTTCGGGTGTCGGCGGACCGGCCGCGTCTGCTGGAGGACGTCGTCGGCGGCGACCCCTACTACATCGACGGATCGGTTCGCTGCTCCGTCGGCCTCTCCGTCACCAGGGACGAGCAGCAGGGCTTTGCCACCGCCGGTCACTGCGGCACGGCCGGCGACACGACGACCGGCTTCAACCAGGCCGACCAGGGCACCTTCGAGGCCTCGACGTTCCCTGGCAAGGACATGGCGTGGGTGGGCGTGAACTCCGACTGGACCGCGACCGCCGACGTCAGGGGCGAGTCGAGCCAGCGTGTGCAGGTCGCCGGTTCGGTCGAGGCGCTGGTCGGGGCGTCGGTGTGCCGCTCCGGTTCGACCAGTGGCTGGCACTGCGGCACCATCCAGCAGCACGGCACGAGCGTCAGGTACCCCGAGGGCGTCGTGAACGGCCTGACCCGGACGACGGTGTGCGCCGAGCCGGGCGACTCCGGCGGCCCGTACCTCGCGGGCGCCCAGGCGCAGGGGATCACGTCCGGCGGGACGGGCGACTGCACGAGCGGTGGGACGACCTACTACCAGCCCGTCAACCCGCTGCTCAGCGACTTCGGCCTCACCCTCAGGACGGCTTCCGACACGACGGCGACGCCCGCCCCGCAGGACGGCGGCGCCGACGGCTGGGCCTTGGGGCGCGTCTACGGCGTCGGGGCCACGGTGAACCACAACGGAGTGCGTTACCAGTGCCTGCAGACCCACCAGGCGCAGGGCTCCTGGACGCCTGCGGCGACCCCCGCGCTGTGGCAGCGCCTCTGACGCCTCCGCCGGGACTCTCCGGCACCGGCCGCGGCCCTCACGCCCGCGGCCGGTGCCCGCTGCGTGGCGCAGATCACACGGAAAGAATTCACCGCCGCACATCACCCGTCGCTGCGATTACCGAATATCGGACAACCCGCAGCAGGCTTTGGATATGCCGGGCGACACCAGCGCATGACCTAATAATCACAGGGCTGACATGCGATGAGCCATCGATCATTGGCCTACGACAGGCCGTGCTCACTGAAAGTCACGCAGAGTTTCCACGGAAACCGCAGGATTTAACGTCCTGCTCATGACTCAGCTGGACGCACGGCCCGGAGCCGGAGACACAGGCGACACCGCCCCTGCCGGGGGCATGCGCGCCAAGGGCCTGAGGGGGAACTCCGTCGGCCTGATGGGCAGCGCGGTCATCGGTGTGTCCACCGTGGCGCCCGTGTACTGCCTGACCTCGACGCTCGGTTCGACCGCGGGCGAGGTGGGGGTGCAGATGCCCGCCGTGTTCCTTGCCGGGTTCCTACCGATGCTGCTCGTCGCCTTCGCCTATCGCGAGCTGAACAAGGACATGCCGGACTCCGGCACCTCGTTCACCTGGACGGTGAAGGCCTTCGGGCCGCGCGTGGGCTGGATGTGCGGCTGGGGCCTGGTGATCGCGACGATCATCGTGCTGTCGAACCTGGCCGGCGTGGCGACCTCGTACTTCTGGCTGCTCGCGGGGGAGGTCACCGGCAGTGACGCCGTCGCAGCGCTGGACGACAACAAGGCCGTCCACATCGTCACCTGTCTCGCGCTGATCGCGGTCGCGACGGTGATCAGTTACCGCGGTATGACCGCCACGAAGGTCCTGCAGTACGCCCTGGTGGCGCTCCAGCTGGTAGTGCTGGGTGTGTTCGTGGTGATGGCCTTCGGGAAGGCGGGGAGCCCCGAGTTCCCGACGTCGGCCGAGTTCTCGTGGTCGTGGCTGAACCCGTTCGCCGTCCAGTCGTTCGCCGCGTTCACCGCCGGACTGTCGCTGTCGATCTTCATGTACTGGGGCTGGGACGCCTGTCTGACCGCCAACGAGGAGACCAGCGGCAGCAGCCGCACCCCCGGCCGGGCGGCGCTGATCGCCATGGTGGTACTGGTCGGGTCGTACCTCGCCACAGGAGTGGCCGCGCAGATGGTGGTCGGCTCCGGCGACCAGGGGCTCGGGCTGGCCAACCCCGAGACCTCCGACAACGTCTTCGCCGCACTGGCCGGCCCGGTGATGGGTCCGGCGCTCGGCATCCTGCTGTTCCTCGCCGTGCTCGCCTCGGCCGCGGCCAGTCTGCAGACCACGTTCATCCCGGTGGCCCGTACGGTGCTGGCCATGTCGACGTACGAGGCACTGCCGGCGTCGTACGCCCGGGTCCATCCGCGCTTTCGTACACCGGGGCGCGCCACGGTCACCGCCGGGGTCGCGACAGCGGTGTTCTACACCGTGATGACGCTGGTCAGTGAGCACGTACTGGTGGACACGATCTACGCGCTCGGCCTGATGATCTGCTTCTACTACGCCCTGACGGCCTTCGCCTGCGTCTGGTACTTCCGGGCGGAGCTGCTGCGGTCCGGGCGGGACCTGCTGTTCAAGGGGCTGTTCCCGGTGGTCGGCGGGGTGCTGCTGGCGGCCGTGTTCGCCAAGACCCTCGTCGACATGTGGGACCCGGCGTACGGCAGCGGGTCGTCCGTGCTGGGGGTGGGGTCGGTGTTCGTCATCGGCGTGGGGCTGCTGGCCCTGGGCCTGGTGATCATGGCGGTGATGAGGCGGCGCAGCCCCGCCTTCTTCCGCGGCGAGGTGCTGACGAGGTCGACGCCGGCGCTGGTCGCGCAGGACTGACCGCCGGGGGCCTGACGTCGGCCGGGAAAGCACCTGTGGCCCGGCGAAGTGTCGGCTATCCCGGACTGGAGCGGCGGACCGCGTGGTTCGCGGGGCATCTGGCACGGCTGGGCGTGCGCCGCGGTGACCGGGTGGCGTTGCATCGCGGCAATCGGGTCGAGCTGGTGGAGAGCTGTCCGGGCGTGCTGCGGGCCGGGGCGGTCGGGGTGCCGCTGGACCAGCAGGCGACGGACGCGGAGTTGGCGTACTTCCTCGACGACAGCGGTGCGGTCGCGATCGTCACCGAGGCCGACGCCCTGCCGCGGATCGCCCGGCTCACGGCACTGAGACGCGGGCTTCGGATCGTGGTCGTGGGGGCGGACGCCGCGCACGCGGGGGCGGTGGGGTTCGAGGAACTGGCCGGTACGGATCCGGGACTGCCGCCCAGGGACGACCTCGGGCTGGACGAGCCGGCCTGGATCCTCTGCACCTCCGGCACCACCGGCGAACGCAAGGGCGTGCTCTCCAGCCAGCGCACCGCCCTGTGGTCGGTGACGGCCGCGTACGTGCCGTTGTGGGGACTGGAGCAGCGGGACCGTCTGCTGTGGCCGCTGCCGATGCATCACTGCTACGCCCACTCGCTGTGCCTGCTGGGTGTGGTGTCCGTGGGGGCGGGCGCGTATCTCCTGGAGCGGGGTGCGAGCACGGCCGAGGCGCTGACCCGGCCGCCCGGCGGGCAGCCGTTCACCGTCGTCGCCGGTGCGCCGGCACGCGTCGTCGCCAGGGAGAACGCCGTGTCCGGCAGGGACAGTTCGGGCCGGGCGCGCAGCAGCGCCGCGGTCCGCCGGGCCTGGTCACCCAGCGCCTTCGGGCTCGCGCCGGACGGCAGCAACGGCGGGACGGCTCGTGCCGGTTCCCCGCCGGAGCCCGGGGGAACCTCGGCCTCCTCCACGACCACGTGCGCGTTGGTCCCCCTGATTCCGAAGGCGGACACCCCTCCACCGGGCGCCACCCCTGTTCGCGTGTCAGCAGCCGCACGGAACCGGACGACCGGTCCACCCGGGGTGACGGCTCGTCCGCGTGCAGAGTGCGGGGCAGCCTGCCGTGCCGCATGGCGAGGACGGACTTGATGACCCCGCCGACCCGGCGGCCGCCTGGGTGTGACCGGTGTCGGACTTCAGCGGAGCCCTGGCTGCCCGCCTCCCCCTGGAACTGAGCGAACAGTTCGACGCCGCCGTCGACGACATGGCGATGGCCGCGCTCGGCGCGTACACCCGGATGGCCCGCGGCCCGCGCGCCTGTCGCTGAACGGCGTGTCAACAGGCGGTGACCGTCCGGGCAACTGCCTGATCGCGGCCTTGCGGGCAAGCGAGGGCGTCCCGCATGGTTGACGCGCGTCACAGATCCCTTCACGCTCGGCACCACCTCACGTCTCCCCCGGCATGGAGGCCGTATGTACACACGCACCGTCAGACTCGTCCTCACTCTTGTCATGATCATGGCTGGCGCCTGCGCGGGCACGCTCGCGACGGCGGGCACCGCGCACGCCGACGGCTGCTACACCTGGAGCCGCACACTCTCGCAGGGCTCCTCGGGCGCCGATGTCACCCAGCTGCAGATCCGGCTCGGCGGCTATCCGGGCTACGGTTCCGTCCTGGCCGCCGACGGCGACTTCGGCCCGGCCACGGCGGCCGCCCTCAAGCGCTTCCAGTCGGCGTACGGCCTCACGGCCGACGGCGTCGCGGGCCCGAACACCTTCAACAAGCTGTACGCCCTGCAGGACGACGACTGCACCCCGATCCACTTCTCCTACAGCGAGTTGAACGACTGCAACAGCACCTGGTCCGGCGGCGCGGTCAGCGCGGCGACCGCCAAGTCCAACGCGCTGCGCAGCATGTGGAAGCTGGAAGCCATGCGGCACGCGCTGGGCGACCAGCCGATCACCGTGACCAGCGGCTTCAGGTCCTACGCCTGCAACAGCGCCGTGGGCGGCGCGAGCAACAGCCGTCATCTGTACGGCGACGCCGTCGACCTCGGGGCCGGACCGCACTCCCTGTGCACCCTCGCCAAGCAGGCCCGCAACCACGGCTTCCGGGGCATCCTCGGCCCCGGCTACCCCGGCCACAACGACCACACGCACGTCGACCACCGCGCCGACCAGTACTGGTCGGCGCCCACCTGCGGTATCTGAGCCGAACGTGAACGAGCGGCGGGTTCCCCGACAGCACAGGGGAACCCGCCGACGGCCGTGCACTCATCCGTGCCGGAAGACGTCCTTGCCCTTCTCCTTCGCCTGGCGCGCATCGCCCTTGGCCTGCTCCGCCTTGCCTTCGGCCGTCATGCGCTCGTTGCCGACTGCGCGGCCGATCGCCTCCTTGGCCTTCCCTTTGGCCTGTTCCATCTTGGACTTGGCCTTCTGCTCTCGCGCCACAGTGGTTCACTCCAAGTCACCAGCGACTTTCCGATGTCACTGCACCGTGTGGCCCGGAACGCGACACCCAAACACGCCGGCCCGTCGGTGGGCCGTCAGATGTCCCGCGGCTCCAGGGGCCGCACGGCCGGGCCCCGGAGGACCTGCCCGCCGGGGGCGAAGCGCGAGCCGTGGCACGGGGCACTCCCAGGCCTGTTCGGCCCGGAAAAGCGAGTTGCCGCGGCCGGACGACGGTGACAGGGTCGCGGCCATGCCCGCCTTCTCCGCGTACGACGGAACCGAGCTCGCCCACCACGTCCTCGGCGACGGCCCTCCCCTGGTCTGTCTGCCCGGCGGCCCCATGCAGGCCTCCGCGTACCTCGGGGACCTGGGCGGGCTGGCGGCGCACCGCAGGCTGATCATGCTGGATCTCCGGGGTACCGGCGACTCGGCGGAGCCCGGGGATCCCGGCTCCTACCGCTGCGACCGGCAGATCGACGACGTGGAGGCACTGCGCGAGCACCTCGGCCTGCAGCGGATGGATCTGCTGGCGCATTCGGCCGGCGCCAATCTGGCGGCGCTGTATCTGGCCCGCCACCCGGAACGCGTCGGCCGGCTCGTGCTGGTCACTCCGAGCGTCATCGCCGCCGGGATCCCGGTCACCGGCGACGACCGGCGGGCTGCGGCTCAGCTGCGCCGGGCGGAGCCGTGGTTTCCGGAGGCGTTCGCGGCGCTGGAGACAATCGTCGCCGGACAGGCGACCCCCGCCTCGTGGCAGGACATCGCGCCGTTCTACTACGGCCGCTGGGACGAAACGGCCCGGGCGCATCGGGCCGCCGAGGAGGCGCAGCGCAACGCTCGGGCCGCGGCGGCCTACGCTGGGGAAGGCGCCTTCGATCCGGCAGCCACACGTGCGGCACTCGCACGGTTCGGGTCGCCGGTGCTGCTGCTCGCCGGGGAGGTCGATCTGACGGCCCCGCGGCGGGCCATGGCCGAGTTCCAGGGGTTGTTTCCGGGTGCCGAGCTGGTCGTCCAGTCCGGGGCCGGACACTTTCCGTGGCTTGACGACGGAGGGCGGTTCGTGGGAATCGTCACGGAGTTTCTGAGGTGAGCTGCCGTGCGGGCGGATGACCTGGTGCCACTGGGCCGCACCGGGCTGCGGGTCAGCCGGGTGGGGCTGGGGCTGGCATCGGTGGGCGGGCTCTTCGCCCCGGTCTCGCAGGACACGGCGGCCACGGTGATCGACACGGCCTGGGAGGCCGGGATACGGCTGTACGACACGGCGCCCGTGTACGGGTACGGGCGCTCGGAGTCCCGCACCGGGGCGGCGCTGGCGAACCGGCCGCGCGAGGCGTACGTCCTGTGCACGAAGGTGGGGCGCCTCATCGAGCCGGGAGGGCCCGACACCCAGCCGATCTGGGCGGACCCTCCGCCCGGTCTGGGGCCCCGGCTGGACTACTCGTACGCCGGGGTCCTGCGCTGCATGGAGGAGAGCCTGGCGCGGCTGCGGCTCGACCGGGTCGACGTGGTGCACGTCCATGATCCCGACGAGGACTTCCCGACCGCCGTGCGCGAGGCCTACCGTGCGCTGGCCGACCTGCGGGACGCGGGCACCGTCGGGGCGGTGTCGATCGGCGTCAACCATGCGCCCGTGGCCGTGCGTTTCCTGCGCGAGGCCGCTCCGCCCGGGCCCGACTGCGTGCTGCTGGCCGGCCGCTACACCCTGCTCGATCAGTCCGGCCTGGACGAGTTGCTGCCGTTGTGCGCCGAGCGGGGCGTCGCGGTCATGGCGGCGGGTGTGTACCAGGGCGGACTGCTCGCCGACCCCCGTCCTGGGGCGCTGCACGGGTACGGGGCCGTTCCGCGGCGGCTCCTGTGGCGGGTGCGGGCCTGGGCGGCGGTGTGCCGGGCGTTCGACGTGCCGCTGCTGGCGGCGGCGGTGCAGTTCCCGCTCGGGCATCCCGCCGTCACGAGTGTGGTGGTCGGTGCACGCTCGCCCGACGAGGTGACCGGCAGCGTGGACTTCTTCAACCACCCGGTGCCGCCGGTTTTCTGGCGGGCCGTCAAGGCAACCGGCCTCCTCCCCGAGCACGCGCCCACGCCCGGCGGCTAGGGCCGCGGCACTAGAGCACTAGAGCACTAGAGTCGACGGAACCGCCACACGTGGTCGTCCCGGAAGCCTTCCCGGCCGTCCGGGGAGACGTTCGTACGTCGTACCGTCTCCGCCGTCTCGACGGCCCACTCCCCGTCGGGCAGTGCCAGTTCGGCCAGCACCCCGTCGAGCGTGGGGAAGACGGCGTCGAAGGGCGGCTCGGTCTGCCAGGACGGCCAGCCGCCGTGCATGACGATCAGCAGCGTGCCTTTGTCCGTGACCGCGTCGGCGGCGCGCCGCAGGATCCACTCCTGGTCCAGCCCCACCGGGGACTGCAGGTACTGGGCGTTCACGAGGTCGAAGGAGCCCTCGGGGAAGGTCTCGCCGAGCTCGTGGCGTTCCCAACCGGTGCGGTCGCCGACTCCTGCGCCGGCGGCGTGCAGGGCGGCGCGTTCGAGGGCGGTGACCGAGATGTCGACGCCGGTGACGTGCCAGCCGCGGGACGCCAGCCAGATGGCGTCCCCGCCCTCGCCGCATCCGAGGTCGAGGGCGCGGCCCGGCTTCAGGCCGGCGGCCTCTCGCACGAGCAGCTGGTTCGGGCGGCCGCTCCAGACACGGTCGGTGTCGCGGTAGCGGGTCTCCCAGAACTCTGCGGGCTGGGTGGGCGCGGGGAGTTCGGGCATGGTGCCTCCTGGTCGTCTGCTCGGTCAGGGGCGCCGTATGCCGGGTTCGGCCCCCTCGTGACCGAGCCTGGATCACCGCCGCTCCGGCGACAACCGGCTTTGCCGATACGGCAAAGTCCGGCTCTCTCCGGACCGCCGCATGCTGTCGTACCGTGGCCGCCGTGCGCGAAGGACCCGACACGGCGGCGACGAGGATCACCGGGCGTGAAGCGACCGGTGTCCGTGCGCTGTCCGGCACGCTCGCCGAGGTTTCCCTCGTCGGCGGGCAGACGGTGATCGTGAAACGCCGGGACGCGCCGGGAGGCGCGGGGGCCGAGGCCGCCGGGCTGCGCCGGCTGCAGGTGCTCGACGGCTACCAGGAAACGGCCCCGCTCGCGGAGGGTCGGCGGGACCGTATCGGCCTCCACCAGCTCTTCCCCCTCCTCGTCCACACCGTCCTGTTCGGCCGGACCTACGCCATGCAGGCGGTGGAGACGGCGCGGTCGGCTCCGGCACGGTGACAAGGGATACAGTGACCCGCCTCAACCGAGAGGAGACGGTGCGGTGCAGGTCGGGGCGGGGAACGCGTGGCGGGGGCTGGTCCACGTGGCGTTGGTGGCAGGGCTGTTGGCGGGCTGCGCGGACGGGGAGGACGAGGCCCCCGCGAGCACGTCGGCGTCGGCGGACGCGGCCGGCGGCAACGGCAGCGGCGATGTCGCCAGGAGCGGCGGCACCATCGGCGCCGAGGGATCGGCCTGCGAGCTGCCGGTGACGTTCGACATCGCCGAGGACTGGGCGGCGGAGTCCGTCGACGCCGCTGCCGGCGGGGCGGCGGAGGAACTGGCCGACGCCCTCCTCCGGCAGGGCCCGGTCACCGCCGCCTGCGAGGTGGACGCCAAGCCCGCCGGGAACATCGGCTTCCTCCGTGTCTGGACCGGCGAGCCGGGCGACGACGACGCGCGCACCGTCCTCGAAGCCTTCGTCGCAGCCGAGGACGGGGTGAGCAAGGAGAAGTACAGCTCCTTCGAGGCGGGCGGTCTCACCGGCGCCGAAGTGGAGTACCTCTGCACCAGCGAACTGCTGGAGGAGACCAAGAAGGAGCGCGCGCTCGCCGTCACCACCCCGGACGGCCCGGTCGTTCTGCACCTCGGTGGGATGGACACCGAGGAGCACGAGGCGATGCTCCCGGCGTACGAACTCGCCAAGCGCACCCTGCACGGTTCCTGAGGGGCGCCCCGAGGCGTCAGCCGGCGAGCCCGGCGAGCCAGTCCGTGAGGATCCGGTTGACCTGCTCGGGGCGTTCCTGCTGGACCCAGTGGCCGCAGTCGTCGAGGAGATGCGAGGCGACCAGGCCGGGCAGTGTGTCGGGGAACGCCTCGATCGCGTCGGCGAGCCAGGTGACGGAGGCGTCCCTGGCTCCGCCGACGAACAGGGAGGGCTGGGTGAGGGGCGCGCCGTGCTGGCCGGCGAGGTCCGCCCAGTCCCGGTCCATGTTCCGGTACCGGTTGAGCGCACCGCTCAGACCGGTGCGCTCGAACTCCCCGGCGAGGACGTCGAGTTCGTGCTCTTCGAGCCAGTGGGGAAGCCGCTCGGCCGGGAACCGGTCGCGCAGCCGGCCGCCGGGTCCGACGAAGTGCGGGTCGGGAGCGCCGGGATCCGGCATGGTGTCGGCGGACAGGGCGGCGTAGAAGCCGGCCAGCCAGCCGCGTACGTCGGGCTCGATCTCCGCCTCGGCCCGGCCGGGCTGCTGGAAGTAGGAGACGTAGAACTCCTCCGTCCCGCCCATGGCGGCGAAGACGTCGCTCGGCTTCGGCCCACCGGGCGGGCTGTAGGGCACACCGAGCAGTCCGGCGGCGCGGAACACATCGGGCCTGAGCAGCGCGGAGGTGGCGGCGATGGTCGCGCCCCAGTCGTGCCCGACGATCACGGCGGACCGCTCGCCCAGGGCCTCCAGCACGGCCACGTTGTCCGCCACCAGCTCCAGCATCCGGTAGGCGTCCACGGGGTCCGGCCGGGAGGAGCGGCCGTAGCCGCGGACGTCGATCGCCACCGCTCGGTGGCCGGCCGCCGCCAGGGCGGGCAGCTGGTGACGCCAGGAGTACCAGCCCTCGGGGAACCCGTGCACGAGCAGCACCAGCGGTCCGCTGCCCTGTTCCACCAGATGGATCCGGCCGGCGGGTGAGGGCACCAGACGGTGGGCGAGGCCGTCGGCGGACAGGTGCGGCATGGTTCCTCCCGAAACGGTGAGCAGGTCGTCCGGCGTCGGCGGAGAGGGGGACGCGGCCCCGTGCCCGTCCGCCGGTGTTCCTCGATCATCCGGCCGTCGCCGGCACAGGGGCGAGGCCCGTTGCCGTTCCGGCAAAACGCCCTGACGGGACGGGGTCGTTGTGGCATCGCATTCCGTACGCTCCCGCGTTCGCGCCCGCCCGGGTGCGGGCAGGGGTCGTCGTGGCGCATTCTTGCTGTGTCGTCTGCGCGACGGCGCGCACGGACGAGGTAGGGCCGATGACTGGGAGCGTCGAGGGCCGGAACGCAGAGCCCGGACGGCTGGCCACGCTGCTGGCCGACGCCGCGGCCGAGGCGATCCGCGCCACCGACGGGCGCGCCGCGGGGATCTACCTGTCCTCCGGCGCTCCCGGTGTTCTGCGGCTGGCCGTGCTGATGGGGCTGCCCGGGCGCCTGTACCGGCCCTGGTGGCGGCTGCACGCGCACCGCCGGTTCCCGGTCGCCGACGCCTATCGGCTGGGCGTGCAGGTGGTGCTGCCGAATGTCACGGAGGCCATGCGCCGCTACCCCCAGTTCGCGGCCGGTCTGCCGTTCCCCATGGGGACGATCTGTGTGCCCGTCCCGGGGAAGGAGGGACCCTACGGCGTGCTGACCGTGCTGCGGTCGGCCGCCTCGGACGCCACCGAGGTGCTGGCCGAACGGGACCGTCTGGCGGAGCTGGCCGAGGATCTGGGGGTGGCCGTGCGGCGCCTGGAGGAGGACGGGGAACCGCTCGTGTGGGACGACGAGCCGCTGTGCGTACGGCCGCCCGGCACCCGGCTGGCGCCGGTCCGGATCGGGCGTTTCACCTGGGACCCGGCAACCGACGTCGTCACCGCGGACGATGCCGCGCGGGCCCTGCTGCGGCTGCCGGCCGAGGGCCTGCCCGGCCCCGCCGCGATCCTGACCGGGGCCGTGGCCCCGGGCGAGGCGGATCGCTTCCTGGAGCTGCTGTGCCAGGCGTCCCGTGGCGGGCCGCCGCCCGCACCTGTGCACCTGCACACCTCCGACGGCACGCCACGGCTGGTGGAACTGTGGAACCCGGACGTCACCGACCGCAGGCCCGCCGCCGGTGCTCCGTACCCCGTCGGCGGGATCGTGCTCGACGCGGCCTCGATGGCCGACGCCGCGGCCGACCAGCTCCCCCAGGGTGTCTTCTGCCTGGACCGGCTGGGACTGATCGGCTACGCCAATCCGCGTGCCGCCGAACTCCTCGGCGAGCCGCGGGCGCGGTTCCTCGGCCGGCCCCTGTGGGAGGGTGTGCCGTGGCTCGGCGAGGCGGCCTGCGAGGACCATCTGCGCGCGGCCCTGCTGTCTCCCGACCCGGTGCACTTCCACGTCCGGCGGTCCGGCCGTGCAGAAGAGCCGCACGATCGAAACGGCGGTGACTGGCTGGCCGTGTCCGTCCATCCGGGCCCGGACATCCTGACCTGCACCGTCGCCCCGGCGAACCGGGGGACGGAGGCTCCCGCAGCGCCGGCGCCCACGCCGGCGTCCGCCGACGCCTCCGACGCCGAAGTGGCCGCCAGCTCACCGGTCCACCGGCCGATCGTCCTCGCCATCGCCCTGACCGAGGCGGCCACCGCCCGGCAGGTCTCCGCAGTGGTCATGCAGGAGCTGCTGCCCGCGTTCGGCGGCCGTCGGCTCGCCATCTACCTGCTGCAGGAACGGCATCTCTACCTGGCCTGGGAGACCGGGTTCCCGCCGGGGTTCCTCGCACCGTTCGAGGGCGTGAGCCTCAGCGCCCGGCTGCCCGGCGTCGAGACACTGACCACCGGCCAGCCGCTCTTCTTCGACTCGATGCAGGCGCTGTCGGCCGCCTACCCCGGCATCCCCCTCGACGCGACCGAGGGAGCCCGCGCCTTCCTCCCGCTGATCGCCTCCGGACGGCCGGTCGGCTCCTGCATCCTCGGCTTCGACCGGCCCCGCAGCTTCAGCACCGAGGAGCGCACCGTCCTGACCGCGCTCGCCGGGCTGATCGCGCACGCCATGGAGAAGGCGCAGCGCTACGAGACGGAGGCCGCGCTGGCCCGCGGGCTCCAGCGGGCCCTGCTGCCCCGGCAGCTGCCCGACCACCCCAGGGTGGAGACGGCGGGCCGCTATCTGCCCGGTACCCAGGGCATGGACGTGGGCGGGGACTGGTACGACGTCGTCGAGGCCGGGGACGGCATCGCCCTGGTGATCGGCGACGTCCAGGGACACGGTGTGCAGGCGGCCGCCACCATGGGCCAGCTGCGCAGTGCGGTGCGGGCGTTCGCACTCGACGACCGGCCGCCCGACGAGGTCATGAGCAGCACCAATCACCTGCTCATCGACCTGGAGCCGAGCCAGTTCGCGACCTGCTGCTACGTGCGCCTCGACCCCGTCACCGGCCTGGCCCGGGTCGCCCGCGCCGGTCATCCGCCGCCCCTGTTGCGGTACGCGGACGGCCGCACGCACGTCCTGGACCTCCCCGGCGGGGTCGTACTCGGAGTGGATCCGCTCGCCCGGTATCCGGTGACGGAGCTGCCGATGGATCCCGGCGCCGTGCTGGCGCTGTACACGGACGGTCTCGTCGAGCGGCCCGGCTGCGACATCGACGAGGGGATCACCGCGCTGCGGGTGGCCCTGGCCAGGGCGGGCGCAACGGCCGGGCGGCCGGGCGGCCGCCCGCTGGCGGCCGTCGTGGAGCGGCTCACCGTCACGGCCCGGCATGCCGTCGACCGGCACGACGACATCGCGCTGCTGCTGGCGGCCCGCCGCACCGGGCCCTCATACTGATGTCCGGCCGACATGCGTACGCTCCGCCACACTGCGTGACGTCTCTCGCCTCCCGGGGCTCGGCAGTGTAGACAGGGCACATGGTCCGACAATTGGGTCCATCCCGGGCTCAGTCCACCAGTGCTCTCCGAGCAGTGCGCGACCAGCGCACGCCTGCGCGGAAGCTGTTCGTGCGCGAGTGGCGGGCGCGGTCGGGGCCGGACGGCTCGCCGGACCGGAAGCAACGGGAGAACGGACGCCCGGGACGGGGCCCGGCGGCGGGGGTGCGGTCGGTGCTGACCGGGCGCAGTGTCGCCGGGCAGGTCTTCGTCCTCCAGGTCGTCATCGTGCTGCTGCTGGTGGTCGTGGCGGTGGTGGCGCTGGTGCTGCAGGGCCGCTACGACAGCACCCAGGAGGCCCGCAACCGGTCGCTCGCCGTCGCCGAGACGTTCGCCAACGCCCCGGGGACTTTGGATGCGCTGAGGAGTCCGGATCCGACAGCCGTCCTGCAGCCGCGGGCGGAGGCGGCCCGCGAGGCGGCTCACGTCGACTTCATTGTTGTCATGAACACCGACGGGATCCGCTACACCCATCCGCTGCCGGACCGCATCGGCAAGCGCTTCGTCGGGAACATCGCACCGGCGCTGGCCGGGCGCAGTGTGACCGAGGAGATCGACGGCACCATCGGCCAGCTGGTGCAGGCCGTGGTGCCCATTGAGGACGGCGACGGGAAGGTGGTGGGCCTGGTGTCGGCCGGCATCACCACCGAGCACGTGGGAGGTGCAGCGAACCGGCAGCTGCCGATGGTGCTGTTCTCGGCGGCCGGGGCGCTGGTCGTCGCCACCGCGGGCACGGCACTGGTGAGCCGACGACTGCTGCGGCAGACCCGCGGGCTGGGACCGCGCGAGATGACCCGCATGTACGAGCACCACGACGCGGTGCTGCACGCGGTGCGGGAGGGTGTGCTCATCGTCGGCGGCGACGGCGGGCTGCTGCTCGCCAACGACGAGGCGCGCCGACTGCTCGGCCTGCCCGACGACGCCGAGGGCCGCCATGTCCGCGACCTCGGCCTGGAACCGGGGACCGCCGAACTGCTGGCGTCGGGACGGGTGGCCACGGACGAGGTCCACCTGGTCAAGGACCGACTGCTGGCGGTCAACCAGCGGCCCACCGATCTGCGGGGCGGCCCGCCCGGCAGCGTCGCGACCCTGCGTGACTCGACGGAGCTGCGGGCCCTGTCCGGCCGGGCGGAGGTGGCGCGGGAACGCCTCGACATGCTGTACGCCGCCGGTGCGGGCATCGGGACGAGCCTGGATGTCACCCGTACCACCGAGGAACTGGCGGAGCTGGCGGTGCCCCGGTTCGCGGACTTCGCCACCGTCGATCTGTTCGACGCCGTGCTGGGTGGTGAGCAGCCCGAGCCCGGGACGGAGCTGCGCCGCACCGCCTTCGCCGGCATACGGCCGGACCCGCCGCTGTATCCGGTGGGCCGGCGGATCCGGTTCGTCCCGTCCTCGCCGCAGGCCCGCAGTGTGCTCGCCGGCCGGGCGATCATCGAGCCGCGGCTGCGGGAGGCACAGGGCTGGCAGGCGCAGGACCTCGAGCGCACCGCGCAGACCCTTCAGTACGGCATCCACTCGCTGATCACCGCGCCGCTGCGGGCGGGCTCCCTGATCCTGGGCGTGGTCACGTTCTGGCGCAAGGAGAATCCCGAACCGTTCGACGCGGAAGACCGGGCCCTCGCGGAGGAACTCGTCGCCCGCGCCGCGGTCTCCATCGACAACGCCCGCCGCTACACGCGCGAGCACAGCATGGCGGTGACACTGCAGCGCAGCCTGCTGCCGCGCAGCCTGCCCGAGCAGAGCGCCCTGGACATCGCCTACCGGTACCGGCCCGCGCAGTCGGGCGTCGGCGGCGACTGGTTCGACGTACTGCCCCTGTCCGGCGCCCGGGTCGCCCTCGTCGTGGGCGACGTGGTGGGCCACGGGCTGCACGCCGCCGCCACCATGGGGCGCCTGCGCACGGCGGTGCACAACTTCTCCGCCCTCGACCTCGCCCCCGACGAACTGCTCGGGCTGCTCGACGAGCTGGTCGCCCGGATCGACCAGGACGAGGCCGACCAGGGCGATGCGGCGGACGGCGGCAGCGCCCCGGTCACGGGCGCCACCTGCCTGTACGCGATCTACGATCCGGTCGTGGGGCGCTGTTCGATCGCCCGCGCCGGTCATCCGCCGCCCGCGCTGGTCCGGCCCGACGGCGGCGTGGAGTTCCTCGACGTGCCCGCCGGCCCCCCGCTCGGGGTCGGCGGCCTGCCGTTCGAGACGGCCGACGTGGAAGTGGCCGAGGACAGCCGACTGGTCCTCTACACCGACGGGCTCGTCGAGGACCGGGAGCACGACATCGACGTCGGCCTGGAGCTGCTGCGCACCGCCTTGGAAGAGGCCGGCACGTCGCCCGAGGACACCTGCCGGGCCGTGCTGGACTCCCGGCTGCCGGCCCGGCCGAGCGACGACGTCGCCCTGATCGTCGCGCGCACGCGGGCGCTCGGGCCCGACCGGGTCGCCGCCTGGGACGTGCCGTCCGATCCGGCGGCCGTCGCGGAGGTGCGCGCCTCCGTCATCCGGCGGCTGACGGAGTGGGGGCTCGAGGACCTGACGTTCACCACGGAGCTGATCCTGAGCGAGCTGGTCACCAACGCGATCCGGTACGGCGGTACCCCCATCCGCGTACGGGTGCTGCGCGACCGGAGCCTGATCTGCGAGGTGTTCGACAGCAGCAGCACCGCGCCCCATCTGCGGTACGCGGCGATGACCGACGAGGGCGGGCGGGGTCTGTTTCTCGTCGCACAGCTCGCCGAGCGCTGGGGCACGCGCTACCTGCCCGGCGGCAAGGTCATCTGGGCCGAACAGCCGCTGCCGTGAGGTGACCGGCTGACGGCCGTACGGCTGCACCGGGGCCCGGACACCGGCGTCGGCCTGCCGGTGTCCGGGCCCCGGTCTTGCGGCGGACCGGTGTCAGCCGCCGTCGAGCCTGCTGCGCAGCAGTGCCTTGCCCAGTTCGGCGCCCTTGCGGCTGTCCGCCTGGGCCTTGCGGAACAGGTCCACGACCTCGGTGTCCTTGTCGCGTTCGGCGTCCTGGATGTAGGTCTCCAGGCGCAGCGCGTTGCTCAGGCATGCCTCCACGTACCAGATCAGGTTGTAGTCCTTGTCCGGCGTGCCGGTCACGCCGCCGGTCTCCGTGCCGCTGGTCATGCGGGCCTCCTCCTTCGCTCTGCCGAGGCGAGTACGTCAGCGCGGCACGGGTACCCCGCTGCCCGCCGTACACACGGCCGGAGCGGATCGACCCGGGGCGTGTCGAGCGCATGCCCGACCGTCGAACGGAACCGCCCCAAACGCCAGCCGCGCCACCCCTTCCGCCGGATAGAAATATCTACAAGCATGCATATGCCCTGGTCGGCATGCAGCCGACGGAGATCCTCCGGAGCGGAACATGAGCGATCTGATCTGGACGCGCGGAGTGGAGTGGCTGGCCGCCGCCGCGCCGGACCCCAAGGAGTGCAAGCGGGAGTGGGACAGCGGCGACGGTGTCGCTCTCCTGGCGGCCGGGCGTTTCTGGGACGTACTGACCGTCCCCGATCAGCTGGGCCTGTTCACCCTCGATCTGCTGTGGCGGCCCTCGCTGCCGATTCCGGGCCCGACACTGGTGGACACCGCCGCACACCGGGTGGGGTTCTTCCTGCCGCCGGACCCGGACAGCCGGTGGATCGGCGCCGGTCTGCGGCACGCGGGCAAGGGGTCCTGGGTGGCGGTTCCTCCGCCGTACCGGTCGGCCCGGTTCCTGGAGTGGCTGATCCCGCCCGACGGGACCGGGGCGCTGCACGCGCCCGCCACCCTGGAGCTCGCCCTGCGTCAGGCGAACGGCACGCTCTCCGTGCTGGAGCCCCTGTGCGGCCGGTAGCGCGTCAGGAGCGCCGCTCCGCTCCGCAGGCCCTCGCCGGCAGGGCGGCGAAGGAGACCCACTGGACTTCCGGACGGGCGGGCACGCACCGCCCCTCGGCCCGCCACTGAGCGACGAGTTGGGCGTAGATCAGCGGGCGGCACCAGCCCCCGCCGGTCAGTTGGGCATAGGGGCCGGGTACGGGATCGCTTGCCGGCCGGCGCCGCGGCGCCCGGGAAGGTCGGTCCATGCCGAGGGCAACGCCCGAGGCCGCACCGGTGGTACGCGAACACGCCGACACTCACCGGACCGGGTGAGCGTACCCCCCGTTCGGAGTAACCCCGGTCGCCCGGCACCCGGACGGCCGGGCTCTGCGGCCTCAACTCGCCTGCCGGATATGGCAATTCCGACAGTTGCCACAGAAGTGATCGGAGAGAGGGCAGCTTTGACGCCAAGTCTGATCGCATCGTGCAAGAACGGTCGCTGCCGGTTGTAGTGTGCTGCGCGTGCCCTCATGACAGGGGCTTCCGATCCCGTCCTGCCCGACTTCTCCTGGAACCCATTCGATGATCGAATTACCGGACCTGGTCGTCGGCGGTCTGGCCGCCGGCACACTGTCCGCGCTGGCCCTCGGCGGCGGACTGCTCCGGTCCCGCCGGCAACAGGCCCTGCAGCAGGCCGAGATCGCCGCGCTGCGTCGCCAACTCGACGGTACTCTCCAGGCGTTCATCGCGGAAGTCGGGTATCTTGCGGCGCAGCGCGTTCCCGCGGCCGCGCGGCAGCTGGCCCATCCGCATGTCGCGGTGCCGGGTCCGCGGCATCCGCATTTCTCCGACACACCGCTCGGCGGCGCCCTGGACGACGTACTCACCGCCCTGCGTCTCGAGTTGACCGGCCAGCGCACCCGGATCGACGCGGCGGCCCAGGCCGGGATGCGTGGCGCGACCCGGGAGATCCAGGCGGCCCTGTACCGGCTGCAGGACGCCCTGCGCGGTCTGCAACAGCAGTACGACGACCCTGAGTTGGCCCAGACCCTGTTCGAACTGGACCACGAGAACGAACAGTCGCTGCGCCGGGCGCAGATCGCCGCGGTGGTGTGCGGGGCCTGGGTGGGGCTCGCCCGTGAGGAGTCCCACCTGGTCGACGCGGTGACTGGCGGTCAGGCCCGGCTCGCGGGCTATCACCGGGTGCGGGTGCACAACCATCTCGCGGCGGGCACGGCCCTGGTGTCGCACGCCGTCGAGCCGGTCGCGATCATCGTCGCGGAGCTCCTCGACAACGCGCTGCGGCACTCCGCGCCGGACACCGACGTGACGGTCAACCTGGAGCACGTCCACCACGGCGTCTGCGTCACGATCGACGACGCCGGCCTCGGCATGACCCAGGACGAACGGGCCCGCGCCCAGCGGCTGGTGGCCGGTTCCGAGCCGATCCTGCTGACCGACCTCGGTGATCCGCCCCGGATGGGTCTGGCCGCGATCGGCCAGCTCACCCGGCAGTTCGACCTGAGCGTGGACCTCTCCTCGCCCTCCCCGTACGGGGGCGTGCGCGCGGTGCTGCTGGTCGACAGCCATCTGCTCAGCCGTATCGACCCCGAGGAGCATCCGCCGGCGGTCAGCGCCCCGCGGTCGACCCGCCGGGAGCAGGAGGCCGGGACCGGCGAGACCGGCACGTCCGCCCCGGCCCACGCGTACGGCATCGAGCAGGACGACGACGCCGACGGTGTCGTGTCCGAGCACGACGGTCCACGGGACGCAGGGGGGCTCCCGCAGCGGCGCCGCCGCAGCCGTGCCACTGCCCCCGACACGCCCGTACCCCGGCGACCGGCGCACCGGCCCGAGGAGGCCGCGGCCGCCCTCGGCGCCCTGCAGTCCGGTACCGCGGCGGCGCGCTCCGGGACCGGGGCCACCGGTGGGGAGGCCCGGGCACGGGGGTGGGCCGGGGCAGCCGCCGACGACACGGAGACGACCGACCAATGACCGACTACGAAGGGGGAGCGGCTCGATGACCAGCCGCGATGCGGGCGACACGGCATGGGTGCTCGAACCGATCCTGCAGGTACCGCATGTCGTGGCCGCCGTTCTGCTCACCCGGGACGGGCTCGTCACCGGGTACACCGACGCGCTGACCCAGCCGTCGGCCGAGCGGGTGGCGGCCATCACCAGCACCGTGCAGGGCGCCTGCCGGACGGCCGCGGCGGCGTTCGCCGACCGGGAGCGGGCCGAGGTGCGCCAGGTGGTCATCGAGTCCGACCACGGCTATGTGCTGATCGTGCCGACGGACCACGGCACGGTCGTCGCCGCGTACGGGGACGCCGAGGTGCGTCTGGACCTGCTGGCGCACCGGGTGCACTCGCAGGTGGCGCGGCTCGGCGAGAAGGCGATGACCGCCGCGCCCCGGGGAGCCGACGGCGGCGCGTCGGCATGACCGGCCGCCCCGGCGGCCGCCCCCTGGTTCCCGCGTATCTGTCGACCGGCGGCGTGGCCCGGCCGAGCCGTCCGCAGCTGGAGCGGCTGTCGGTGCTCACCGGCACCGGCGAGCCGGCGCCCGGCGATCTGCCGGCCGCCCAACTGGCCCTGCTGGAGGAGCTGGACGGCGGATCGCTGACGGTGGTGGAGGCCGCGGCGCTGCTCCGGCTGCCGGTCTCCGCGGTGCGGGTGCTGGCCGGCGGCCTCGTCGACCGGAACCTGGTGCTCGCCCGCGCGCCGATCCCGCCCGCCGAACGGTTCGACCCCGACCTGCTGGAGAGAGTGGCCGATGGCCTGCGCGCCCTCAAGCACAACTAGCGGCATCCACCTGCCGGACAGCGCCCGCGACCTGGTCAAGATCCTGGTCGCGGGACCGTTCGGGGTGGGCAAGACGACCCTCATCGACTCCGTCTCCGAGATCCGCCCGCTGCACACCGAGGAGCAGCTCACCGAGGCGTCCGCGCAGGTGGACGATCTCGCCGGGGTGCGGGAGAAGTCGACGACCACGGTCGCCATCGACTTCGGCCGGATCAGCCTGCCCGGCGGGATCGTGCTGTATCTGTTCGGCACGCCAGGGCAGGAGCGGTTCCGGTCGCTGTGGGACGACATCGCCTACGGGGCGCTCGGCGCGCTCGTGCTGGTGGACAGCCGCCGTGTCGACGCCTCGTTCGACGTGCTCGGTCTGGTGGAGGAGAGCGGCCTGCCGTACGCGGTCGCCTTCAACGCCTTCCCCGACGCACCCCGCCACCACACCGAGGAACAGCTGCGCGCCGCCCTGGACCTGGAGGCGGACACGCCGATGGTGACGTGCGACGCCCGGGAGAAGGACTCCTCCATCGACGCGCTGCTCGCCCTGGTCCAGCATCTGATCGACCGCCACCCTCCGGAGCACCGGTGACCACCCATCCCCCTGCCCAGCAGACCTTCTCCCGTTCGGTGCCCGTGCGGCTGTGGGAGGACGGCTTCGCACTGGATCCGTACCGCTACTACGCCGACCTGCGCGAGCAGGGCCCGATCGGCTGGGCGGAACTCGCGCCGGGTGTGCCGGCGTACGTCGTCACGGACCGGCGGGCCGCGCTGGACCTGCTGCACGACACCGAGACGTTCTCGCACGACCCCCGGCCGTGGGAGGCCACCGTCGCCGACGACTCGCCGGTCCTGGGGATGATGCGCTGGCGTCCCAACAGCCTGTTCGCCGACGGTGCCGCGCACAGTCGCTACCGCACCTCCCTGATCGACACCTTCGACCTGGTCGAGCCGCACGATCTGCGGGCGCGGGTGCACCGGGCGGTGCATGTGCTGGTGAGCCGGTTCGGGCCGCGGGGCGAGGCCGACCTGGTGGGTGACTTCGCCCGGCCGCTGATGGCCCTGGTGTTCAACAGCCTGTTCGGGCTGCCGGACAGCCAGAGCGACCGGCTCAACGCCGCCCTGGGCAAGATGATGGAGGGCGGCGCACAGGCGGCCGAGGGCGAGGCGGAGTTCGGCGGGTACGTCCTGGAGCTGATCGCGGCCAAGGCCGAGGAGCGCGGCGACGACCTGCCGAGCCGACTGCTGGACCATCCGGCCGGGCTCACCCCGGAGGAGGTCACCTGGCAGGTGTTCCTCACCCTCGGCGCCGGACACGAACCGACGGCGAACCTGGTGTCGAACGCGCTGTCGCGGATCCTCGGCAACCCCGCCTACTACTCCACGCTGACGAGCGGCGCCCGTCCCGTGACGGACGCGGTCGTGGAGGTCCTGCACCACGAGACACCCCTGGCCAACTACGGCATCCACTTCGCCCGCAGACCGCTGTCCTTCCACGGCGTGTGGATCCGGGCCGCGGTGCCGGTGGTCATCTCCTACGGGGCGCTGGCGTACTTCGCCGAGCAGGAGCACGGTGCCGACCGGCAGCCGGGCGACGCCTCGCACCTGTCGTGGTCGGCCGGCCCGCACGCCTGCCCGGTCAAGCAGCACACGCTGCTCATCGCCACCGAGGCGATCGAGCGGCTCACCCAGTGGCTGCCGGATCTGCAGCCCGTCCTGCCCCGTGAACGTCTGGCCTGGCGGCCGGGTCCCTTCCACCGGTCGCTCACCGCGCTGCCCGTGCGTTTCACCCCTCGCTCCCCCGACCAGCCAGGAGACCGCCCGTGACCGTGACCGACCGCATCGACCGCTTTGTCATCGACCCGTTCGGCGCCGACATTGCCGGCGAGAGCGCCCGGCTGCGCGCCCTCGGTCCCGTCGTGCCCGTGGAGCTGCCCGGCGGCATACCCGCCTGGGCGCCGACCGGATACGACGTGCTCAAGCAGCTGATCCTCGACCCGCAGGTCAGCAAGGACCCCCGCCGGCACTGGAAACTGTGGCCGGAGATCGGGGAACACCCCTCCTGGGGCTGGATCCTGGGCTGGGTGGGCGTGGTCAACATGCTCTCCACGTACGGCGCCGACCACACGCGGCTGCGCAAGCTGGTCTCGCCCAGCTTCACGCACCGGCGCACCGAGGCGATGCGTGCGCAGGTCGAGGCGGTCACGGCCGAGCTGCTCGACGCACTGGCGGCAGCCGGTGCCGACGGTGGCGTGGTGGACGTGAAGGCGGGCCTCGCCCATCCGCTACCCCTGCGCATCATCTGCGACCTGTTCGGTGTGCCGGACGAGATGCGGGAGGACACCCGTCGGCTCATCGCGGCGATCATGGACACAACCGATCCGAGTCCGGAACACGCCGCGTCCGTGCAGCAGCAGATCGGCACGGTCCTGCCCGCGCTCATCGCCCACCGCAGCGAACACCCCGGCGACGACCTGACCACCGAGCTGATCCGGGTGCGCGACGAGGACGGCGACCGGCTCAGCGACGAGGAGCTGCTGTACACGCTGCTGCTGGTCATCGGGGCCGGTTTCGAGACCACCGTCAACCTCATCGGCAACGCGGTCGTCGCCCTGCTGCGCCGGCCGGAGCAGCTGGCGGCAGTGCGGGCCGGGAAGATCACCTGGGACGCGGTCGTCGACGAGACGCTGCGGGTGCACCCGTCCATCGCCGCGCTGCCGCTGCGGTTCGCCGTCACGGACCTCGAGGTCGGGGATGTCACCATTCCGGCCGGGGACGCCATCATCACGACGTACGCCGCCGCCGGTCTGGATCCGGCGCACTACGGGCCGGACGCGGACGTCTTCGACGCCTCGCGCGGCGCCGACGACCATCTGGCGTTCGGGATCGGTGTGCACCGGTGCATCGGCGCGCCGCTGGCCCGCATGGAGGCGCTGACCGCGCTGCCCGCCCTGTTCGACCGTTTCCCCGGGCTGCGGCTGGCCGCTGCTGAGGGCGAGTTGCGGCAGGTGCCGTCGTTCATCGCGTTCGGGTGGCAGGAGGTGCCGGTGCGGCTGGACGGGTGAGGCCCGGCTCCGCACACAGTGCGGCAGGGGCGCGACCGGTCCCCCGTTCCGGTCGTGCCCCTGCGGCTCGTTGAACCTACGTGCAGGGCGGATCGGTTGTGAACCGTGTCGATGCCCGTTTCACCGGCCGGAGGGCTCAACCGTGCACAGGTGAGTCCGGATGGCCCGGGTTCGCCCCCTGCAGGGCGGGCTGGTCGAGGTCGCCCAGCGCGAGGTGCGCCAGGACCACCTCGTAGAGATCGCTGCCGCCGGAGAGGAGTTGGCGTTCGAGGACGGGCTCGGCGCTGCGCACATGTTCGCGTACGGTCTGCGCGTGGACGCCCAGCAGCTGCGCGGCCCGTTCGGCGTTGCCGCCGGCCGCGATCCAGGTGCGAAGGGTGCGGCGCAGGTCCCTGGTGTCGGCGTCGAGGCGTCCCAGCAGGTCGCGGGCCCAGGTACGCACGGCGGGCCCGGCGAGCAGCTCGTCGAACCTGGTGCAGACCTCATCGCCGAGATCGCCGCCGGGCACCTCCACGAGGCCGGCCTGTGTGTTCAGCGCCAGATGGACGGCGGCCCGGACGGTGAGGTCCGACAGGTCCGTGCGCAGCAGTCCCTCGACGCGTTCCATGCGGGCCCGGACGGTGTTGCGGCTGACGCCGAGGACCATGGCCGCGTTGACGGCGGTGAACTCCAGGCCGAGTCGGGTGGTGGCGAGGAGTTCGGCACGGGTGTGGTGCGGCAGGGTGTCGAGAGGCCGCAGCAGACCGGCTGTCCAGTCGCGCAGTGCGGTCGGGTCCATCAGGCGTTCCGGGTGGGTGCGTTCGGCGTACACGGCCGCCTTGTCCGGGCGGAAGTGCGCCACGGCGAGGGCGCTGACGGCCTGGCCGTACGCGGTGGCGGTCTGGGCGAGGCTCTGCCGGGCGCTGCCGCCGAGGAAGGTGTCCGGGCGGCCCTCGACCAGCGAGCGCAGCTCCGCGGCCGCGGCCTCGCCGGGCGTCAGGACGATCACATGCGAGTCCATGGCCGGGCAGCGCACCACGAGGGCCTGTTCCGAGGTCGCGTCCAGGCATTCCTCGGCGAGCCGGTCGCGGTCGGCGGGGTGGCTCTCGGCCACGTAGACGCAGGCGGTGTCCGTGTCGAGGAGGCCGGGCCAGAGGCCGGCGGCCACCCGGCGGGCGGAGACGGTGTCCTCGACCATGAGCAGTTGCAGGATCGCCAGGCGCAGGTCGGAGGCGGCCCTGCGCAGACGGTGTCCGGCCGCGGCGCTCTCCCGTGCCCGCAGCAGGAGTTCGAGCACTCCGGCGGTGTGGGTGACGATGTCGGAGGTGCGCCGGTCGAAGGGGGCCGGGCGGGTCACCGCCAGCACGCCGGCCGAGGCGGGCCGCGGCAGCTCGACCCTGACCAGCCGCCGGTGGTGTCCGCCGTCCTGCAGCGCGGCGGAGGCGATCCGGCCGGCGGCGATGTCCGCGACCAGGTCCTCGTCGAGCGGTGTCCGCGTTCCGGCGAGGAGGGTACCGGCGTCGTCCTGCAGTGACACGTCCGCGTCCGCGGCGTCCGCGAGCCAGGCGACGACCCTGCGGACGTCCCGCGCGGACGGTCGGAGATGGTCGAGCAACTGCTGTGCCCACGTCGGGTCCGTGCCGTCCGCCACGTCCACGCGACGGCCCTCGTCATCTCGGCCAGCCACGTCGGCCCTGCCTCCTTCTGCTCGTTCCGTACCCCGCCTCGGGGTCACCGGTCGGGGACGTTACCTCAACCGTGACCGAGGGTTCCTGTGGCTTTCACGGGCCGGACGGCGCACAGCGGCCGGAAGCGGGCAGGAAACGGGCCCGGCCAAGGCCTGGCCACTGTCCTCGACGCGACTCCCCTGCGGGCACGGGCCGGTCTGCCCGTTCGTCGCCGCTTGCCGGGCATAAGCTCGACAGATGGCGAAGTACTACGACGTGCACCCCGACAACCCCCAGCCGCGCACCATCGCCCAGGTCGCCGACAGTGTCCGCTCGGGGGCGCTCATCGCATATCCCACGGACTCCTGCTACGCGCTCGGCTGCCGACTGGGCAGCCGGGACGGCATCGAGCGGATCCGGACCATCCGCAAGCTGGACGACCGGCATCACTTCACCCTCGTCTGCCAGGACTTCGCGCAGCTCGGCCAGTTCGTACGGGTCGACAACGACGTGTTCCGCGTGGTCAAGGCGTCGACGCCCGGCAGCTACACGTTCATCCTGCCGGCGACGAAGGAGGTGCCGCGCATGCTGCAGCACCCGAAGAAGAAGACCGTCGGCGTGCGCATCCCCGACCATGTCGTCACCCAGGCCCTGCTCACCGAACTCGGTGAGCCGCTGCTGTCCAGCACCCTGCTCCTGCCGGACGAGGACGAGCCGATGACCCAGGGCTGGGAGATCAAGGACCGGCTCGACCACGTGCTGGACGGCGTGGTCGACTCCGGCGACTGCGGGACCGAACCGACGACGGTGATCGACTTCTCCGGGGGCGAGGCGGAGATCGTACGGCGCGGGGCGGGTGACACCACGCGGTTCGAGTGAGCCGCGGGGCAACGGGCTTCTTACCCGCACATGTCACGATGGCCGCCGCGGGCCCGTCGAGCCGGCGGGCCCCATCTCGCCGACCGCGCAGAAAGGCAGCCAGCCATGACCGCCGTACAGGGAACGGACATTGACATCCCCACCGAGGACGGCACCGCCGACGCCTATCTGACCCACCCCGGCGACGGCGGCCCGCATCCGGCCGTCCTGTTCTACATGGACGCCTTCGGACTGCGACCGCAGCTCAGGTCGATGGCCGACCGGCTGGCCGGAGCCGGGTACACCGTGCTGGTGCCGAACGTCTTCTACCGTCACGGGCGCGCCCCGGTCGTCGAGTTGCCCGAGTTCATCGACGATGCCTTACGCGGCGGGCTGTTCCAGCACATCCTCCCGATGGGGCAGGCCCTGACGTCCGAACTCGCGATGCGCGACGCCGGGGCGTATCTGGACCGGCTGGCGCAGCACCCCGAGGCGGCGGACGGCCCGGTCGCGGTGACCGGCTACTGCTTCGGCGCGCGGCTGGCGCTGCTCACCGCCGGGACGTATCCGGAGCGCGTCGCGGCCGCGGCCGGTTTCCACGGCGCGCAGCTGGCGACCGACGCGCCGGACAGTCCGCATCTGATGGCGGACCGCATCACCGCGGAGCTCTGCTTCGGACACGCCGACGAGGACCCGTCCATGTCCCCGGAGCAGATTCAGCGCCTGGAGGACGCGCTGACCGCGGCGGGCGTCCGGCACCGCTGCGAGGTCTACCCGGGCGCTCCGCACGGGTTCACGCAGGCCGACACCGCGTCGTACCACGCCGAGGGGGACAAGCGTCACTGGGCGGCACTGCTGGACCTGTTGGACCGCACCTTCTGATCCGCCGGCGGCGCCCGCGGTCCCGAGCCGCCGGCGCCGCCGCCGACGTTTTTCTCTGCCCCACTCATTGACATGCTCGCGCCTTGACGCAACGCTGAGAGCGCTCTCAACACCAGGTACGGACCAATTCCCCCCACACCCGCACGGAGGTGGAGAGTGCTCGCCATCCTCAGACACCGGTGGCCGGCCGTGGCCGCGGCGGCGGCCCTGCTCGGCGCGCTGCTCACGTTCGGCACAACGCCGCACGCGGACGCGGCGGTGCCCGCGACGATCCCGCTCCAGATCACCAACAACTCCGGCCGCGGCGATCCGCTCCACGTCTACGTCCTCGGCACCTCGCTGACGACGGGTCAGCAGGGCTGGGCCGACGCGAACGGTACGTTCCATCCGTGGCCGGCGGGCGGCAACCCGCCGACGCCCGCCCCGGACGCGTCCATCCCCGGACCGGCCGCCGGGCAGTCCAGTACCGTCCGGATCCCCAAGCTCTCCGGCCGGATCTACTTCTCGTACGGCCAGAAGCTCGTGTTCAAGCTGGCCACGGGCGGTCTGGTGCAGCCGGCCGTGCAGAACCCGAGCGACCCGAACCGCGACATCCTCTTCAACTGGTCCGAGTACACGCTGAACGACTCGGGCCTGTGGCTGAACAGCACGCAGGTCGACATGTTCTCCGCGCCGTACTCGGTCGGCGTGCAGCGCGCCGACGGCAGTGTGAGCAGCACCGGCCGACTCGAGCCGGGCGGCTACAACGGAGTGTTCGACGCGCTGCGGGCCCAGTCGGGCGGCTGGGGCGGACTGGTCCAGACGCGGTCCGACGGCACCGTGCTGCGGGCGCTGTCCCCGCTGTACGGACTGGAGACCGGGGCGTTGCCCGCATCGGTCATGGCCGACTACATCGACCGGGTCTGGCAGAAGTACGCCACGACCACGCTGACGGTCACGCCGTTCGCCGACCGGCCGGACACCAAGTACCACGGGCGGGTCTCCGGAGGCGTCCTGAACTTCACCAACGGCTCCGGGACGGTCGTCACCAGCTTCCAGAAGCCCGACGCGAGCAGCGTCTTCGGCTGCCACCGGCTCCTCGACGCCCCCAACGACGAGGTGCGCGGCCCGATCTCCCGCACCCTGTGCGCGGGCTTCAACCGCTCGACGCTGCTCACCAACCCCAACCAGCCGGACACCTCGGCGGCGAACTTCTACCAGGACGCGGTGACCAACCACTACGCCCGGATCATCCATGACCGGATGGCCGACGGCAGGGCCTACGCGTTCGCCTTCGACGACGTCGGCCACCACGAGTCACTCGTCCACGACGGCGACCCGCGGCAGGCGTATCTGACCCTCGATCCCTTCGACTGAGCTGCCCCTCCGCTCGACCGGTGCACCGTGGGCGCGGTGCACCGGTCGAGCGGCGTTTTCAGGAGTGTCACCAGCGCCCGGGCTCGGCGCCGACGACCGGCTCCGACGGCTTGCCGTCCACCCCGACCGGCACGTCCCCGGCGAGCATCACCCGGTGCATGATCCGGGGGAAGCCGAGGTGGGCGTTGTCACTGGGCGCGAGGTGGATGGTGGCCCGGTTGTCCCAGAAGGCCACGCTGCCGGGCTCCCAGCGGAAACGGACGGTGTACTCGGGGCGAACCGCCTGCTCCAGCAGCATGTCCAGGATCGCCCGGCTCTCGGCGCGGGAGAGGCCGGCGATCTGCTCGACGTAGTAGCCGTTGACGAACAGCACCCGCTCGCCGGTCTCCGGGTGCACGCGCACCAGCGGGTGCACGGAGGCGACCTGATGGTCCAGCAGATGCCTGACGTAGGCGTCGTCGCCGGGCCGCGGCTGGTAGCCGACGCCGAGCCGGTGTTCGGCACGCAGTCCGTCCACGAACTCCCCTACCGGGGCGGACAGTCCGGCGTACGCCGCCGCCAGATTCGACCAGGTGGTGTCGCCGCCGTACGGCGGGACGGTCTCGGCGCGCAGGATGGTCGCGGCAGGCGGGTCGACACGGGCGCCGTGGTCGCAGTGCCAGCCGCGCAGCAGGGTGTGCCGGCGGCGCTGCAGCCACTCGTCGTGCTCCATGCCGAACCGCCCGCCGAGCTCCAGCCGGTCGGCGGTCGTCTCGATCTCCGGGAAGTCGGCCGGTGACGCTCCCCCGCGCCGCCCGAGGACGACCGGTTCGCCGAACCGGCGCGCGAACGCCACATGCGCGGCGTGGTCCAGCCGCTGCCCGCGGAAGAACACGACCTTCCAGCGCAGTACCGCCGCCCGGATCACGGCCACCTGGGCGTCGTCCAGCTCACCGGCCAGGTCGACGCCCGCGATCTCGGCCCCGATGTGCCCGGCGACCGGCTGCACCTCCAGCCCGGCGTCCCGCGCCGCCTGGTCCGTCGTACGGCTGTCCGTCGTCATGCGCACTCCGTTGGTCGTGGGTGTCTCGGCTTCCGGAGAGATCGTGACAGCGATCGCGACCGAGGCGACAGTGCCACACTCCGAGACGACGGACCCGCTGGTCTCACACCGTGAACTCCCGTATCACCGTGTTCCGGAACACCGCCCGGCCGCCGATCGTGAACAGTGCGAGCCGGTCGTCGAGGAGATACGGGAAGACCTCCGACGAGTGCACGTACCGGCCGTCGTCGACGAACATCTCCACCGACGTGCGGTCGACCAGGATCCGCAGCCGCACCCGGCGGGCGGAGGGGTCGAAGGGGCTCTTGCTCTCCTGCCATCGGCCGGAGGCGTCGGGGTTCACGGTGGGCCGGCGGTTGAGGAAGGCGTAGTCGCCGTAGACGCCGGCGTCGATGTGGCGGACACCGTCGGGGGAACGGCGCAGTTGGAGGCCGGCGCCGGTCAGTCGGTCCCAGGTGATCTCGCAGGTCACCTCGTAGGCCGTGCCCCGGTGGTCGAGGACTCGGGTGCCGTCCACCTCCAGGTCGCCGAGGTTCAGCGTGCGGGACACGTACGAGTCCAGTGCGGCAACGGGACGTGAGGCGAAGTAGTACATGCCGGACGGAGCGCGCTTGAGCGCGATCTCGCGGACGATCGAGTCGGTGCCGTTGAAGCCGTCGCAGTCGATCGTGGGTGTGGTGTTGGCGTAGTCCCAGTTGTTCAGCCAGCCGATGGCGTACCGCGTGCCCTCGTCGAGCCGGCCGTCCGCGTCCCGTTTCTCGAAGGTGACCGCCCCGTACCAGTCCCAGCCGTGGTCCAGCCACTGCGGCTCGGACGCGTCGGGCGTGAAGGTGGTGCCGTCGAAGGCTCCGGTCCAGTAGGCGTAGGTGTTGGGCAGTCCTGAGCCCTTGCCGTTGGCGCTCGCCCCCAGCACCCAGTGCACGGTGCCGTCCTCGGCCCTGATGCGGAACAGGTCGGGGCACTCCAGCACGCCGATGCCGTCCTTGACGAAGCCGCTCACGTAGGTCCAGGACCTGAGGTTCGGCGAGTGGTAGAAGCCGATCTTGTTGTTCTCGGCGAGCGCCATCACCCACCGGCCGCGCTCCTCGTCGCGGATCACCTTCGGGTCGCGGAAGTCGCGCACGCCGGGGTTGGCCAGCACCGGATCGGTGCCGTGGTGGGTGAAGGTGCGGCCGCCGTCGGTGGAGTAGTACAGGTACTGGGCCTGCGTGTTGGCGCCCTCAACGGGTTCCATGGTGGCGAGCACGACGACCGCGCCCGTCCCGAAGCCCGCGGTGTTGTCGGTGTCCACCACCGCCGAGCCGGACCACACGTCGCCGTTGGGTGTGGTGTCCTTGGGCACGGCGATCCCCCGGTCCGTGAAGCGGACCAGGTCGGTGCTGGTGGCCAGGCGCCAGGCGGTGCCCGCGGTGGTGCCGCCGGTGAAGTAGTCCGGGTTGTACAGGTAGTAGTAGTGGTACTCGCCGTCGACCCAGATCGGGCGCTGAGGGTCGTTCTTCCACTGGTCGGGGACCGTGAAGTGATACCGGCCGCGGTAACTCGCGCAGTCGGCCCGGGTCTTCGGCCTGGCCGTGGCGGGCACGGCAGGCAGTAAGGCAGCCGCGGTCCCCGCGGCCGAACCGGCGAACAGCGCTCTTCTGGTCATCCCGTGCATCACGCATCGTTCCTCTCGTCAGAACGGCGGCTCCGTGGACCAGGACTGTGCGACCTAACTCGTTAAAGGTCAAGTGTTCGCGGGCCTTGACAGGCAGGTGACACGCTTCTCATCATCTGGGGCATCACACCTTGGCTAACACGAGTTAGGCCCCTTCAATGACCGACTCGCACCTCACCCGCCGCACATTGCTGCGGTACGGCGCCTACGGCGCGGGTGCCGCCGCGCTGGCCGGCACCGCAGCGAGCTGGGACCGGCTCACCGGAGCCGACATCCCCGGCCGCGACGACGGCTCCCTCGTCGTCGCCACCCTCGGCCCCGCCTACGGGCCGGAGGCCGTCCGCACGCTCACCGAGGGCTTCAAGAAGGTCCACCCCGACATCAAGCTGCGGATCAACGCCGTGCAGGCCGTCGACTGGTCGGACTTCTTCGCGAAGATCCTCACCCAGATCGCGGCAGGCACCGCGCCCGACCTCGTCTACGTCGCCACCGAGGGCGTGCAGTTGTTCGCGCAGCGCCTCGGGGTCCCGCTGGACGACTGGGTGAAGCGGGACGCCGGGGAGCTGCGTGAGTACTTCGCCGACGTCCATCCCTCGCTGGTGGAGTCGATGATGTACGAGGGCAGCCTGTACCAGCTGCCGGTCGAGTTCAACGCGGCCGACATCTACCTCAACACCCAGGTGCTCAAGCGCGCGGGCGCGGACTTCCCGGCGGCCGACTGGACCCGCGACGACTTCACCGCGCTGCTGCGGGACATGAAGAAGTCCAGCGGCTCGCAGTTCACCCCGTACTTCTGGACCAACCGGCTGTGGGGCGGCGTGGTGCCCTGGCTGTTCGCCAACGACACCAACCTGCTCGCCGAGTCCAAGGCGCCGGGCGGCGCCTGGCTGTGGGACTCCTTCTACCCGGCCGACCGGCGGCAGGGTCGCGGGGGCGGTTTCCGCTGGACCACCCCGCAGGCCACCGACGCCCGCGTGGAGGAGGCGTACGACTATCTCGCCTCCCTCATCCAGGAGGGCCTGTGCACCCGCCCCGAGGGCGGCAACGGCCAGAACCTCATCGGTGTGTTCTCCACCGGACGGGTCGGCGTCACGCCCGCGGGCGGCTTCTGGGCGGGCGGCCTGCACCTGGCGGGCATGCAGGCCGACGGCTTTGACGTGCAGTACTTCCCGCGCTGGCGCACCCAGCGCATGCAGTACGGCGCCGCCGGCTACGCGCTGCTGCGCACGTCGAAGCGGCAGGAGGAGGCCTGGGAGTTCATCAAGTACGCCGCCCGCCGGGACACCCTGATGCGACTGTTCGAGACCAACCAGACCACCCCGGCCCGCCGTTCGATGCTGACCGCCGACCGCTACCGGGAGATCGGCCCCAAGCACTGGCAGGTCTTCTACGACACCCTCGACAAGTTCCCCGACACCGGACCGATCCCCGCGCCGCCGCAGGTCGCCGAGGTCGAGCAGGTGCTGCTCAAGCACACCGGTACCGCCCTGGCCTCCCGGCGCTCGGTGGCCCCCGCGCTGCGCCGGATGCAGGGCGACCTGGAGAAGGCCATGGAGCGTGACGTATGACGAACACCCAGATACCGGCCGTACGCACGGAGCAGCCGACGGCGCCACCGGCTGTCGCGCCCCGGTCCTCCGCCCGGGACCGTGGCACCCGGCTGCTGGCCACGCTGTTCCTGGCGCCCACGATCGTCGGCATCGTCGTCTTCACGGTCGTGCCGATCGTCGGCTCGGTGGTCCTCAGCCTCTTCCACTGGAACGTGATCGACGACCCGAGCTTCGCCGGGGCCGCCAACTACCGTGAGGTGTTCGGCGATTCGACCGTGCTGGTCTCCTTCCGCAACACGCTCGTGTTCATGGTGTTCGCGGTCGCGCTGCAACTGCTGATCGCCCTGATGCTGGCGCTGGCGGTGAACGGGCGCATGCCGGTGTGGCTGCGTTCGGTGTTCCGCTCGGCGTTCTTCTTCCCGCTGGTGCTGTCCGCCGCGTCGATCTCGGTGGTGATGAAGTACCTGTTCAACCAGGACTTCGGGGTCGTGAACTGGCTGCTCGGCTTCGTCGGGATCGCGCCGGTGCCGTGGCTGACGTCCGAGAACGCGGCGATGGCCACGGTGATCCTGGTCTATGTCTGGCAGCAGTTCGGGTTCTCGTTCCTGCTGTTCGTCGGCGGCCTGAACAACATCCCCAAGGAGATCCACGAGGCCGCCTCGCTCGACGGCGCGACCGGGCTGCGCAAGCACCTCGCCGTCACGCTGCCGCTGCTGTCGCCCACCCTGCTGGTCGCCTCGGTGGTCGGCATCATCAACGCGCTGCAGGTCTTCGAGCAGCCGTACGTCCTCACCAACGGCGGGCCCGGTGACGCCACCCGGACCGTGGTGATGGTCATCTACGAGAGCGCGTTCGAGCAGCTCCGCTTCGGTGCGGCCTCGGCGGTGGGTGTGCTGCTGTTCGTACTGATCATGGCGGTCACCGCACTCCAGTTCCGGCTCAGCCGGCGTTTCGTCCACTACCAGTGAGCCGGGTGAGTCCCTTGAGCCAAGCATCCCTGTCCCTGAGCCGTACGCGGTACTCGCTCGCGCCGTGGGCCCGGATCGCCGGGCTGACCGTGTGCGCCCTGCTGACCCTGGGCCCGGTCATCTGGACCGTCTCCACCTCGCTGCGCACCCCGGCCGAGGCCTTCGACCTGCCGCCGAAGCTCATCCCGACGGACCCGTCCGCCGACGCCTACCGCGGGGTGTTCGACCAGATCGACGTCTGGCTGCTCGCCCTCAACTCGACGCTGGTGACCGCGCTGATCGCGGTGGGCCAGATGATCACGGCCGGGCTGGCGGGATACGCCTTCGCCCGCCTCGAGTTCCGGTTCAAGAAGCCGCTGTTCGGGCTGGTCCTGGCGACCATGATGGTGCCGCTGCAGGTCACCATCGTGCCGGTGTTCCTGGTGCTGAAGTCGATGGGCCTGACCGACACCCTGCTCGGTCTGATCATCCCGGCCTTCCCGACCGCCTTCGGGACCTTCCTGATGCGCCAGTACTTCCTGGGCATGCCGAAGGACCTGGGCGAGGCGGCCATGCTGGACGGCTGCGGGCCCTGGTGGATCTTCCGGTCCGTGTACGCCCCGCTGGCCGCACCCGGACTCGCGATCGTCGGCGTGCTGGCCTTCAACTACCACTGGAACGAGTTCTTCCGCCCGCTGATCCTGGAGACCTCCGGCCAGAACTACACCCTCCCCCTGGGCCTGGTCTCCCTCCAGGGCAACCTGGGCACCGGCTCCATCTCGGTGGTGCTCGCCGGTGTCGTCCTCTCCATGATCCCCGCCGTCGCCGTGTTCGTCGTCGGTCAGCGCCCTCTCCGCGAGGGCATCACGTCCGCAGGAGTCAACCGTTGAGCCTCGCCGCTCAGTCCACGGACCCCGGCGCCCCGCGCTTCAGGGTCCGTCCCCCCGCCAACTGGATCAACGACCCGAACGGCCCCTTCCGTTGGCGGGGCCGCCACCACCTCTTCTACCAGCACAACCCCGACGCCCCGGTGCACACGAACGTCCACTGGGGCCACGTCTCCAGCCACGACCTCGTCCACTGGGAGCACCATCCGATCGCGCTCTCCCCGACCCCCGGCGGCCCGGACGAGGCGGGCTGCTGGTCGGGCTGCGTGGTCGACGACGACGGCGTGCCGACGGCCGTGTACACGGGTGTCGACCGGCAGCACACCGGCCTCGGCTCGATCTGCCTGGCGCGGGCGTTGATGCCGGAGGACGAGACACTGACCGACTGGAGGCCACTGCCTACGCCGGTGGTGACCGGCCCGCCCGCCGGCCTGGACGTGGTGATGTTCCGCGACCCGTTCGTGTTCCGCAGCGGTGGCCGGCGGTGGGCACTGGTCGGCGCGGGGCACGCCGACGGGACTCCGTCGGTGCTGCTCTACGACTGTGAGGACCTGGCCGACTGGCGGTTCGCCGGGGTACTCATCGACGGCAACGACCCGGTAGCGGCGGACGCGTTCGGAGACAAGGCGGTCGGCTGGGAGTGCCCGCAGCTGTACGCGACGGCGGGCGGGGAGTGGGTGCTGGTGGTGTCGCTGTGGGACGGAGACCCGTGCGCCACCGGTTATCTGACGGGCCGTCTCGAGCCGTACGAGGAAGGCGAGTTGCACTTCGCGGCGCGCACCGGCGGGCGGCTCGACCACGGTCGGGACTTCTATGCGCCCGCCGTGCTCCAGGAGCCGGACCGGGCGCTCATGTGGGGCTGGTCCTGGGAGGCGCGTGAGCAGAGCGAGGTCGATCGCGCGGGGTGGGCCGGTGTCCTGACCGCGCCGAGGGTGGTGGACGTCCACCCCGACGGCGCCCTGCGGGTCGTACCGGCTCCGGAATTCGAACTGCTGCGTGCGGCCGAGCCGTTCGTCACCTCACCGGGCCTTCGCACACCGCTGCCGGAGGCGTACGACCTGACCGTGACCGCATCCGGCCGGACCACCGTGAGTCTGCTGCGGTCCGCCTCGGGCGCGGAGCTGACGGTCCTGCTGGACCCGGACGCGGGCACGGTGACACTCGACCGCGGTGACTGGCCGAGGGCGCGGCCGGACGGCTCGGCGCCGATCGTCGTGCGGGCACCCGCCGAACAGGTGCGGATCCTCGTCGACGGCTCGCTGTTCGAGCTGTTCGTCGGCGACCGGGCCACGGTCACCGAGCGGGTCTACCGGCGACCGGACGATGTGCCCGAGCTCGTCGTCACGGGTTCCGGGGCCACGGTCACCGGCTGGGAGCTGGTCCCACCGACGCACGGCTGATCACGGGGCAGGCCAGGCGCCGTACCGTCGCGGGCGGCGTCCTGCCCGTGTCGATGGAGTCGAGGACCAGCCGTGCGGCGGCCTCGCCCATCGCCCGGTGGGGCAGCGCGACAGTGGTGAGGGGCGGCGTGAGGAACTCGGCCATGTGCTCCTGGTCGTCATAGCCGACCACCGACAGCTCGCCGGGGACGGCGATGCCGAGCCGGGTCGCGGCATGCAGGGCGCCTGCCGCGACCCGGTCGTTGTAGCAGAAGATCCCGGTGGGGCGCCGGTCGGCGGGGACGCCGTCGAGGACGTGGAGCGCACCCTCGTACCCTCCGGTGATCTCGCCTCCGCTCCGTACCACCCACTCCTTGGGGACGGTGATGCCCTCGGCGCGCAGGGCGTCCCGGAAGCCTCGCAGCCGGTCGACGGAGGCGATGTCGTCCTGGCCGCCCACCATGGCGACCCTGCGGTGCCCCTCGTCCAGCAGCAGCCGGGCCGCCGTACGGCCTCCCGCACGCTCGGCGGGGATGACGGCGGGCAGGGAGTCGTCCTCGGGCAGACAGTTGGCGAGGACGGAGTGGGTGCGGTGCAGGCCCTCGGGGACGCGGACGCGGCGCAGCGACATGGCCGCGTAGATGATGCCGTCCACGCGCCGGTCGAGGAGTTCGGCGACGGCCGCGTCCTCCTTGGCCGGGTCGCCGCCGGAGTCGATGGTCAGCACGAGGTGCTCGCTGTCCCAGGCGGTCTCCATCGCGCCGCGCAGCAGCCGGCCGGCGAACGGCGACGAGGCGATCTCGTCGGTGACCAGGCCGATCACGGCCGTACGGCGGCGGCGCAGGCCTCGCGCGACAGGGTCGGGGCGGTAGCCGAGCTCGGCGGCGGCCCGGCGGATGCGCTCCTGGGTGGCGGGCGAGAGATTGCCCTCGGCGCGGCCGTTGAAGACGAAGGAGACAGCCGTGTGCGACACACCGGCGAGCCGGGCGACGTCCCGTGACGTGGGGCGCCCCGATCCCGTCGGCTGCTTCTCCTCGGTGCCGCCCATGCCGTCCGCTGCCCTCATCCCCCACCCGTCCGGTTGATCGATCCTCACCCTATCCGTGACGCTGGATGTACGGCACAGTCGAGGGAAGGCCGAACGGTGATCAGCATCCCGCTGCACACGCTCAACGACGGCACGAAGATCCCCGCCATCGGTCTGGGGACCTGGCCGCTGGACGACACGCAGGCGGAACAGGCGGTTCTCGACGCCCTGGAGCTGGGCTACCGCCTCGTCGACACGGCGGCGAACTACCGCAACGAGACGGGGGTCGGCCGTGCCGTCGCCCGCACCGGTGTCCCGCGCGAGGAGGTGGTGGTGACGACGAAGCTCCCGGGCCGGCACCACGGTTACGAGGAGACCCTCGCCTCCTTCGAGGAGTCCCGCGCCCGTCTCGGCCTGGACTGTGTGGACCTCTATCTCATCCACTGGCCGCTGCCCCGCGTCGACAAGTACGTGGACTCCTGGAAGGCCATGATCAAGCTGCGTGAGGACGGCCTCGTCCGGTCGATCGGCGTCTCCAACTTCACGGCCGCGCACATCGAACGGCTGGAGAAGGAGACCGGAGTCCTGCCCTCGGTCAACCAGATCGAGCTGCACCCGCTGTTCCCCCAGGACGACCTGCGCGCCTTCCACACCGGCAAGGGCATCCTCACCGAGAGCTGGAGCCCTCTGGCCCCCGGCACCGACGTCCTGGACGATCCCGTCGTGACCGGCATCGCCGACGCCCTCGGGGTGACCCCCGGCCAGGTCGTCCTGCGCTGGCACACGCAGTTGGGCGCCCTCCCCGTCCCGAAGTCGGCGAACCGGGAGCGGCAGCGCGAGAACCTCGGCATCTTCGGCTTCACCCTGGATCCCGACCGGATGAGCGCCCTTGCCGACCGGGCTCATCGGCGCCTCGGCGGGGATCCCGAGGTGCACGAGGAGTTCTGAGCGGCGTTGCGGGCACCGTCGGCGGGGTACTCGGGGCACCCGGGAAGGAGGCGCTCGTGGGCGGGAAGGACCGACTGCGGGACTACCGCGGCAAGCGTGACTTCGGGCGGACCCGTGAGCCGCAGGGGCGTGCGGCGACGTCCGGCCAGGAGCCGCGGTTCGTGGTGCAGATCCATGACGCCGGCACCCTGCACTTCGACTTCCGGCTTCAGGTGGACGACGTTCTGAAGTCCTGGTCGGTGCCGAAGGGGCCCTCCGACGATCCCAAGGACAAGCGGCTCGCCGTGCCCACCGAGGACCATCCGCTGGAGTACGCGGAGTTCGAGGGCGTCATACCGGCGGGCGAGTACGGCGGCGGCACGGTGATCGTGTGGGATCACGGTACGTACGAGCCGTTGAGCCACGACCGCACGGGGCGGCCGGTCGGTTTCGGGGAGTCGCTGGAGCGCGGGCATGCCAGGTTCCGGCTCAATGGCTCGAAGCTGCACGGCGAGTACGCGCTGACCCGGTTCCGCGGTGGTGCGGACGACGAGGCCTGGCTGCTGGTGAAGGCGGGCGGCGCACAAGGGCGGGGCACGCCGGATCCCCGTCGGGCCCGTTCGGCGCGCAGCGGTCGTACGCTCGCCCAGGTGGCCGCCGACGTCCGGGAGGACTGAGCGCCCGTCGACGGGGCGCGGTCGCGTCGGGCTCTCGTATGATCAGGCCCGATGTGCGCGCAGGGCGGCCAGGGCACGGTCGGCGTGTGTGTTCATGCGCAGTTCGCTGCGGACGACCTCGAGGACCGTGCGGTCCTGCGCGATGACGAAGGTGACGCGCTTGGTGGAGGCCAGCTGGAATCCCCGCTTCACGCCGAAGCGTTCACGGACCGTGCCGTCGGCGTCGGACAGCAGCGGCATGCCGAGCGTGTGGCGTCCGGCGAACTCCTGCTGCCGCTCCACCGGGTCGCCGCTCACGCCCACCGGCCGTGCGCCGACGGCGGCGAACTCCGCGGCCAGATCGCGGAAGTGGCAGGCTTCGGCGGTGCAGCCGGGGGTCATGGCGGCGGGGTAGAAGAACAGCACCACCGGCCCCTCGGCGAGGAGTTCGGACAGGCGCCGCGGCGTACCGGTCTCGTCGGGCAGTTCGAAGTCCTCGACCTTGTCGCCGGCGACCGGCTGGGACGGGGGCACGGGTTCCTCCTCTGGTGGCCTGGCGCGTGAGCTTACTGGACAGTACAGAGGTGTCCGGAAGGCACCCGCCACGAGCGGCGGTTGTGGGCTGTGGGTCAGGAGGGGGCGGCCTGGGCGGTGGGCCGCTGCTCGGGGTCGTCGTCGACGGCCGCGGCGAGGAAGTCGTCGACCATGCGGTGGAAGAGGGTCGCGAGCTGCCGCAGTTCCTCCGGCGACCAGTCGGCCAGGGCCAGCTGCATGCCCCGGGCGCCGACATCCCGGATCCGCTCGATGGCCTGCCGGCCGGTCTCGGTCAGCTCGATGCGCTGGGCGCGCCGGTCGTCGGGGTCGGGTATCCGGGTGACGTACCCGGCCTTCTGCAGCTGCTGCACGGTGCGGGTGACGTGGGAGGCCTCCACGCCGAGCTGGTTGGCCAGCTCCCCCGGGCGCATCGGCTCCGAGTCCGCGACCTGTCGCAGCAGCGCCACGGCGGCGCGGTCCAGCGGCACCTCGGCCAGGGCCATCAGCCGGTCGTGCTGCCGGGCGCGGGTGCCGAGGTAGGTGATACGGGTCAGCGCCCGCTCGATCTCGGTCACTTCTGGGGAAGCAGGCGCGGCGGGGATCGGGGGTGTGGGCATGGGACCCACTTTACCATCTTGTTGCGTAACTCAAGTAATTCGTCATACTTGCCCACTCAAGCAACCGAGAAGGAAAGCCCTCCCCACGACCACGCTGAAGTCCGTTCCTCCACGCGGGGCACCGTCCCGAGGGGGATTCGAGGTCACCACCCGACTGACGCCGTACCCCATCGCCCGGGCAGGGGAAGACGGAACCCATGACCATCCGCGTGCTGCTCGCCGACGACCAGGCCCTGCTGCGGGCCGCCTTCCGCATTCTGATCGACTCCTGCGAGGACATGGAGGTGGTGGGCGAGGCCACCGACGGCGCCCAGGCGATCGACCTCGCCCGTACCCACCGGCCCGACCTCGTCCTGATGGACATCTGTATGCCCGGCACCGACGGCCTGGCCGCAACGTCCGCCATCTGCGCCGACCCGGAGCTGTCCGCGACCCGGGTGCTGATCCTGACGACCCTCGAGATCGACGAGGACGTCGCCGAGGCGCTGCGGGTCGGCGCGAGCGGCTTCCTCGGCAAGGACGTCACCGCCGACGGGTTCCTGGACGCCCTGCGGACCGTGGCCTTCGGCGAGTCCCTGCTCTGCCCGCTCGCCACCCGCGCCCTGATCACCCGCTTCCTGGCCACGCCCGCCGAGGACTCCCGGCTGGCCACCCCGGAGGACCTCACCGCGCTCACCGCCCGCGAACGCGAGGTGATGGGCCGGGTGGCCGAGGGGCACTCCAACGAGGAGATCGCCCAGAAGCTCCTGCTCAGCCCGCTGACCGTGCGCGCACACGTCCACACGGCGATGACGAAGCTGGGCGCCCGGGACCGGGCCCAACTGGTCGTCATCGCCTACCACTCGGGCCTGGTCCGGGCCGTACCGCCGCCCTCCGTCGGCCGCTGACCCCACCCGCCGTTCAGGGGATTCCTGCGGGCGGGGCGCGTGGCACCGCCCTGCCCCGTCGACACCTAGGCCCGTGACCCTGCCGCTGATCGCCCCGATGCTCGCCACGCCCGGCACGCTGCCGCCCGCCGCACAGGACGCGCGGTGGGCCTACGAGACCAAGCAGGACGGCCAGCGTGCGGTGATCTACCTGCCCGGCGACGGCAGTGTGCTGCTGCGCGCCCGGTCCGGCGAGGACATCACCGCCACCTACCCGGAGCTGCTGCCGCTGGGCGGCGCCCTCGGCAGCACGCCCGCGGTGCTGGACGGGGAGGTCCTGGCACTGGACGAACAGGGGCGCTCCGACTTCCAGTTGCTGCAGTCCCGTATGAGCCTCGCACACGCGCCGTCCCGGGCGGCCCGCCGGGCGGCGCAGGAGCCGGTCCACCTCGTACTGTTCGACGTGATGCACCTGGCGGGGCACTCGCTGACCGGGCAGTCCTACGTCCGGCGGCGCGCCCGGTTGGAGGGGCTGGGCCTCGACGGACCGTTCTGGTCGACGCCGGGCGCGCTCGTGGGGCACGGCGAGCAGGCGCTGCAAGCCACTCTCGAGCACGGCCTGGAGGGCCTGGTCTGCAAACGGCTGGACTCGGTGTACGAGCCGGGGGTGCGCTCCCGGGCCTGGATCAAGATCCGCAACATGCGCGGCGAGGACGTCGTCGTGGGCGGCTGGCTGCCCGGCAAGGGGCGGCTGACCGGCCTGCCCGGCTCGGTACTGCTCGGTCAGCGCGACTCCGCCGGACGGCTGCGCTACGTGGGCAACGTGGGCACCGGCTGGAACGAGGCCGAGCGGACGGAACTGGCGGCGCTGCTGCGGACGCTCACGACCGACGTGTGCCCCTTCCACCCCGTGCCCCCCGTGGCGGGCGCCCGTTGGGTGCTGCCGCGGCTGGTCGGCGAGGTCCGCTTCACCACCCGCACCAGGACCGGGCTGCTGCGCCAGCCGTCGTGGCTGCGGCTGCGGCAGGACCTCACGCCCGAGGAGTCCACCGCCGACCTGCCCGAACACCTCGCCTGACACTGCGTCAGCAGGAAGTTGTCGGTTGTCCTTCACCAGGGGGACGCCTGTGACCTCTTGGCCTGGAAGGGAATCCCGGGGAAGCTGAACTGCCCTTTCCCCCCACAGCCGTTGGGCTGCGCCCGAATCAGGAGGAGGACGCAGTGTCGTCACCGAAGTCCACGCTGCACCGCAGGAGATGGCTCACCGGCCTGGCCGGCGCCGTCGCGCTCGTCGTCGCCTTCCCCGCCACCGCCTTTGCCACCCCGCCGCCCGCCCTGCCCGCGAACGCCGACAGCCAGGAGCGGACGTACCAGCCGGCCTTCGACTACGACACGGACGGCTGCTACTCCACGCCCGCCGTCGGACCCGACGGCACCGTCAACGGCGGCCTCAACCCGACCGGCGCGCTCAACGGCAGCTGCCGGGACGCCTTCGACCTCGACAACACCAACAGCTACTCGCGCTACAAGTGCAACAACGGCTGGTGCGCCTACATGTACGGCCTGTACTTCGAGAAGGACCAGGCCGTGGCGGGCAGCAGCCTCGGCGGTCACCGCCATGACTGGGAGCACGTCGTGGTGTGGGTGCAGAACAACCAGGTGCAGTACGTCTCGACGTCCAACCACGGTTCGTTCACCGTGCACGCCGCGTCGCAGATCCGTTTCGACGGCACCCACGCGAAGATCGTCTACCACAAGGACGGCATCAGCACGCACTGCTTCCGTGCCGCCAACTCCAATGACGAGCCGCCGGAGAACCACAAGGGCACCTGGCAGTACCCGCCGCTGGTCGGCTGGAACGGCTACCCGGCCGGCGTGCGCGACAAGCTGACCTCGTACAACTTCGGCAGCGCCAGCTTCGGTCTGAAGGACGGCAGCTTCAACTCCCACCTCGCCTCGGCGAAGCCGTCGGGCATCGCGTTCGACCCGAACGCCTGATCCGCGGTCTCGGGAGCGACGGGGACCGGCAACGGTCTATGGTGTCCGCATGCCGGTCCCCGATCTGATCCGCATCGTCTCCCGCGACTCCCCCATGGCGCTCGCCCAAGTGGAGCGTGTACGCGCCGAGTTGGCGGCCCTGCACCCGGACGTGCGCACCGAGGTCGTGCCGGTGAAGACCACCGGTGACAAGTGGATGGGCGATCTCGCCAAGGTCGAGGGCAAGGGCGCGTTCACCAAGGAGGTCGACGCGGCGCTGCTGGCCGGTGCGGCCGATCTCGCGGTGCACTGCGTCAAGGACATCCCCGCCGACCGGCCGCTCCCCGCGGGCACGGTGTTCGCCGCGTTCCTCGAGCGCGACGACATCCGCGACGCCCTCGTACACCCGGGTGGCCGCACCCTCGACGAACTCCCGCCCGGCACCCGGATCGGCACCTCCTCCGTCCGCCGCGTCGCCCAGCTGGCCGCCACCCATCCGCACCTGGAGTGCGTCCCGTTCCGCGGCAACGCCAACCGGCGGCTGGCGAAGCTGGCCGCCGGCGAGGCGGATGCGCTGCTGCTCGCCGTCTCCGGCCTGGAACGCATCGGGCGCCGCGATGTGATCAGCGAGGTCCTCTCCCCCGAGACGATGATGCCGCCGATCGGCGCGGGCATCCTCGCCCTGCAGTGCCGCGAGGGCGACGACGACCTCATCGACGCCGTCAGTGCGCTCGGTGACCCGGACACGCACCGGGAGGCGACGGCGGAGCGCATGTTCCTGCACGTCCTGCAGGGCCACTGCAACAGCCCGATCGCCGGGTTCGCCCGGGTGGACCGCGGCGGCGAGCTGTCCCTGCGGGCCTGTGTGTTCACCCCCGACGGCAAGACGCGGCTCAACGCCCACGAGTGGGCCGGCCGCCTCGACCCGGCCACGCTCGGCACCTCGGTCGCCGTGGCCCTGCTGCGTCAGGGCGCCCGCGAGATCATCGACGGCATCCCGCACTGACCCGTCCGGTCAGGCGGTGCCCTCCTCCGCCTGACCGCGCAGGAAGTTGCTCACCTGGTGGGCGAGGCTCTCCCGGCCCGCCGCGGAGGGGGCGCAGGAGGAACCCTCGGGCAGGCCGGTGCCACCCGCCCACAGCCGGCGGTCGGTCCAGTCGTCGTCCACCCGCAGCTGCACCTGGACGTCGACCCGGTCCAGGGCGGCCTCGGGTCCGGCCGCGTACAGCACGGCGGTGGCGCGGCGCAGCGGGTAGACGTCGTAGCCCTCGATGAACTGTGAGTTGCGCCAGTCCAGGAACGCGCTCTCCCCGTCGGGGCCGATCCGTAGGTCGATCTGGCCGTCCTCGAGGTGGATGCCGAACTTTCGCTCGCCGCGGTTCTCGACGGTCACGCGGACCCGGAAGTACGTCAGTCCCTCGGCGGCGTCGTCGCGTCCCCGCGGCGGCTCGGCCCGCTCCAGTCGGTGGACGCGGACGCGCAGGCCGGCATGCTCGTCGTACTCCTGCCAGTCCCCGACCACGTTCGGCTCGTACACGGTCCACCTCTCGAACTCTCGAAGCTGCTTCCTATCCGTGGGCTCGGCGCACTGTCAAATGAGCGGAATGCGCCGTGGCCAGGGAATTCACCCGTTTGATCGCTGATCAAGCCGTGCGCAGGGAGAATCGGCACGGGCGGATTCACCGGCGTGCCGCACATCACGTCCGGACACGAGATCAGCGGACCGGCCGCCGACCGGATGTCGACGGTGGAGTACCGCCTGGTCGCAAGGTGTCACGCTATTCACGAAAGGTGTTTCATCCCGGTTTGTCCAGGGAATCTGCAGGGAAGTGCTTCGGACAGGAGGCACGTCCGTGGGAACCGGCTCGCCGGCCCCGGTGTTTTCGTGCGGTCCGAGCGCGCTTCCCACGGTGTCTGTCCACCCGGCACCTGCTGAGGGAGGCGCGCGGTATGCGTACCGCCGGCAGAACGAAGCAACACCCTCACGACGACGCCCCAGACACCGCCGCCGACTTCGAACGGCTCCAGCAGCTCCCCGAGGGCCCGGAACGCAAGGCCCTCCGCGACGAGCTGGTGCGGCTCTGGCTACCCATGGCGGAGCGCATCGCCGTCCGGTTCCGGGGCCGCGGCGAGGCCCTGGAGGACCTGTACCAGGTAGCGGCACTCGGCCTCGTCAAGGCCGTCGACCACTACGATCCCTCCCGCGGCCGCGCCTTCGAGGCGTACGCCGTGCCGACCGTCACCGGCGAGATCAAACGCCACTTCCGTGACCACATGTGGACGCTGCACGTACCCCGGCGCGTCCAGGACCTGCGCAACCGGGTGCGCCGCTCCGCGAAGGAACTGGCGCACACGACCCCGGGGCGGGCCCCGACCATCGCCGAGATCGCCGCACACGCGCAGCTGAGCGAGAGCGAGGTACGCATCGGGATGGAGGCCCTGGAGTGCTTCACCGCGCTGTCGCTCGAGGCGGAGATGCCGGGCACCGACGGTTACGCCCTCGCAGACGCGATCGGCGGTCCCGACCCGCGCTACGACGTCGTCGTCGACCGGGTGGCGGTGGCGCCCTGTCTGCAGGCACTGCCGGAGCGTGAGCGCACCATCCTTTACCTGCGCTTCTTCCGGGGCATGACCCAGAGCTGCATCGCGGAGCAGCTGGGCATCTCCCAGATGCACGTCTCCCGGCTGCTCAGCGCCTGCTTCGCCCGGCTCCGCGAGGAACTGCTGGCCGGGACGGTCCGCTGAGGAGGCTCACTGAGGGGGCGCGCCGGGAATCTGCGTCGGACCGTGCCGGTCGAGGGCGTCCTCCAGTTCGACGCGGATCTCCGGGGGCAGCTCCCCCCTGCGGCCCCAGATCAGAATCAGTTCCGCGACATTGCGGAGCTTGATGTTCGTGTGCTGGGAGACCTGTTTCAGCACCGCCCACCCCTGGTCCGGCGTCACCCGCCCCAGCGCGACCATCATGCCGATGGCCTGGTCCACCACGGCATGGGAGGCGAGGGCTTCCTTGAGCTGGGCCACTTCGTCCTGCAGTGCCTGGACCTGGTCCGTGGCGTCCGGCGGTACGCGTGTCACCCCTCCATCCTCCCACCGGTACTGCCACCTGCCACCGGGGTACTCGGCAGGCGCCAGGACCGGTTCCGGTTGGACACTGGTGCCAGACCGGTAGCTGCCGGTCGACGAGACCAGGACGACTGCCATGACACATGACTCGACACCCGCCTTCCCTTCGACGGACGTCATGTCCACGCACACCACCGTGGGTGCGCCCTGCTGGGTGAGTCTGACCAGCCACGATGTACGGGCCACCGAGGAGTTCTACACCGCTGTGCTGGGCTGGGAGTGGCGGAAGGTCAAACTCGGCGAACACTTCCGGATCGCCCTGGCGGACGGGGTACCGGTGGCGGGGATCGCCGCGGTGGCCTCCATGTGGCAGATGGCGGTCGCCTGGACGCCGTACTTCGCGGTCCGCAGCGCCGACGAGGCCGTCGGCCGGGTCCAGGAGCGCGGCGGCACGACGGCGGTCGGCCCGATCTCCCTGCCGCCCGGACGGGCGGCGCTGCTCGCCGACCGGGACGGCGCGACCTTCGGCATCTGGGAGGGCGAGCTGCCCTCCGACTGGGACACCTGGCGCCGCGCGGCCTCGGCCTTCATCCGGCTGCACACCCGCGACGCCTTCGACGCCGCGATCTTCTACGGCGAGGTCCTCGACTGGGCGTCCGCACCCTCCGGGTGCTGCGAGGTCACCTACGAGGGGGAGGAGGTCGTCATGCGCATGCGCGGGGAAGTCGTGGCGCGGATCGAGTCCGGCGCGCTGGAGACGGCCCCCGACCCCAGTATCCGGCCGCACTGGCAGGTCCACTTCGCGGTCGGCGACGCGGCCGCCTGTGCCCGGGCCGCGGTGGCGCACGGCGGGAGCGTGCTGAGCGAGGGCGCCGAGGAGGCTGTCCTGCGCGACCCCGACGGCGCCCAGTTCACGGTGACGTCACGTCGCGCACGGTGACGCCGGGCCGGGAGCCGCGCGCGGCGGACGCCCGGCCCGGTCCGCTCACTGCGCGTTGCGTGACGGCCGCGAGAGCAGCACGAGACTGCGGGCCTCGACGGTCACACCGGTGCCGGCCTTGTGCTCCCGCTCGTCCGGGATGCCCTGGGGGTCGGCGGTGTCGATCAGGGCCGTCCAGCGCTCGCCGTAGGTGATGTCCGGCAGCCGGAAGTCCACCGGCTCCCAGTAGCTGTTGAGGAGCAGCAGGAAGGAGTCGTCAGTCACGGGGCGGCCGTACGCGTCGGGTTCGGCGATGGCGTCGCCGTTGAGGAAGACACCGACGGAGTGCGCGTCGGAGCGCTGCCAGTCCTGGTCGGTCATCTCGCGGGCGTCCGGCAGCAGCCAGACCAGATCGGGCAGCGGCTGTCCGGCGTGCGTCACCGTCTCGCCGCGGAAGAAGCGGCGCCGGCGCAGCACCGGGTGCGCGGCGCGCAGTGCGATGACGTACCGCGTGAAGTCCCGCAGCTCGCGCTGCTCCTCGGTCAGCCGCCAGTCGATCCAGGAGACGTCGTTGTCCTGGCAGTAGGCGTTGTTGTTGCCGCCCTGGGTACGGCCGAGTTCGTCTCCGTGGCAGAGCATGGGGATGCCCTGCGACAGCAGCAGCGTGGCGAGGAAGTTGCGCTGCTGGCGGGCCCGCAGCTCCAGGACGCCGGGGTCGCGGGTCGGGCCCTCGGCGCCGCAGTTCCAGGACCGGTTGACGCTCTCGCCGTCCCGGTTGCCCTCGCCGTTGGCCTCGTTGTGCTTGTCGTTGTACGACACGAGGTCGCGCAGGGTGAACCCGTCGTGCGCGGTGACGAAGTTGACGCTGGCCCGCGGTCTGCGTCTGCTGTGCTGGTACAGGTCGGAGGAGCCGGTCAGCCGGGACGCGAACTCGCCCAGCGTGTGTTCGCCGCCCCGCCAGAAGTCCCGTACCGCGTCCCGGTACTTGCCGTTCCACTCCGACCACAGCGGCGGAAAGTTGCCCACCTGGTAGCCGCCCTCTCCCACGTCCCACGGCTCGGCGATCAGCTTGACCCTGCTGATCACGGGGTCCTGCTGGATCAGGTCGAAGAACGCCGACAGCCGGTCCACCTCGTGGAACTGCCGGGCCAGGGTGGCCGCGAGGTCGAAACGGAAGCCGTCGACGTGCATCTCGGTGACCCAGTACCGCAGCGAGTCCATGATCAGCTGCAGGACGTAGGGGTGGCGCATCAGCAGGCTGTTCCCGGTGCCGGTGGTGTCGTAGTAGTGCCCCCAGTCGCCGTCCACCAGGCGGTAGTACGAGGCGTTGTCGATGCCGCGGAAGGACAGCGTGGGGCCCTTCTCGTTGCCCTCGGCGGTGTGGTTGTAGACCACGTCGAGGATCACCTCGAGCCCGGCCGCGTGCAGCGCCCTGACCATCGACTTGAACTCGGCGACCTGCTGACCGCGGCTGCCGTGCGCGGCGTAGGCGTTGTGGGGCGCGAAGAAGCCGATCGTGTTGTAGCCCCAGTAGTTGGACAGGCCGCGGTCCTGCAGATGGCCGTCCTGCACGAACTGGTGCACCGGCATCAGTTCGACGGCGGTCACGCCCAGCGAGACCAGGTGGTCGACGACCGCGGGGTGGGCGAGTCCGGCATAGGTGCCGCGCAGTTCGGGCGGCACCTCCGGATGGGTGCGGCTGAGCCCTCGTACATGCGCCTCGTAGATCACGGTGTCGGCGTACGGCCGCCGGGGCGGGCGGTCGTCGCCCCACTCGAAGGCCGGGTCGGTGACCACGCCGAGCATGGTGTGCCCGGCACTGTCGGCCGGGTCGGGGCCGGCCGTGGAACGCTCGTACAGCGAGGGGTGGTTGTCGATCTGGCCGTCCACTGCGGTGGCGTACGGGTCGAGCAGCAGCTTGGCCGGGTTGCAGCGCTGTCCGAGGGCCGGCTGCCACGGGCCGTGCACTCGGTAGCCGTAGCGTTGGCCGGGGCCGATCTCGGGCAGATAGCAGTGCCAGACGAAGCCGTCGACCTCGGTCAGCGGGACGCTGCGGTGCCGCCCGCGGTCGTCGACCAGGACGAGTTCGACCCGTTCGGCGACCTCGCTGAACAGGGCGAAGTTGGTGCCCTTGCCGTCGTGGGCGGCCCCCAAGGGATAGGGGTGCCCGCTCCACGCGGGCACCCCGGTCTTCCGGTTCGGCTGCTGCGTCACCGCGCGTCCTCCAGAGCGCCGTCGTCCACCGGGTTCGGCGGGGCGGCCAGTGCGGTGACCGGGAGCTCGCGGGGCACCTGAAGGCCCTCGCGCAGGTTCGGGGCGGGCGCCTTCGGCACCAGGGGGACGCGCTGGCCGGCGCGGGCCCGCTGCGAGAACCAGATGACCTTGCTGCCGGTGTCCGTGGCGCAGCAGCCCCAGCCGTCGCTCATCGCGGCGATGTGCTCCAGGCAGGCACGGAGATCCAGGTCCGGGCGGAGCCCGTGGTCGTCGCCGCCGACGGCGGTGATCAGGTGCTGGCGGTTCCACCACATCTCGATCGAGGTGCGCTTGTCCGAGGCGTGTTCGTCGATGGCCTTCAGCAGCAGCTCGGCGCTGTGGCAGACGGGCTTGACGAGCAGTTCGAGGTCCCAGTACCTGAGGTGGGCCGCCAGGATGCGGCTGACCTGTCCGACGCGTTCCGGGCTGACCTCCACGTCGAGGTGGTAGTAGCAGGGCACTGCGGTCTTCATCGTCGTGGCTCCTCACCGGCGAGGCTCTCGCTCCTCCTCGCCCTAGCGGGCCGACCCCCGAACACGAAGCGTGAGCGCTGATCGCTTCTGAGTCACCCTCAACAGTGCGGCCGCTAGTCCATTCGTGCAACACGAGCACAACACACCGAGGTCGTTGAAGCTCTAACAAGACGCTGGGTCGCCGTGCGTGCACCATGAGTGAAGGCCTCGATCGCCGTAACGGATCCGTGTCGCCGTGCGCACGGCCGCCGGCCCGACCGTCGGGAACGTGCCCATCGAGCGCCCGGGAGGTGACACGGCGCCATGATGCTGCTACCCGCCAGAGCCGAAGTCGCCCGGCAGCTGCGGCGGTACCGGACCTGGGAGCGCGTGATGCTCGCGGCCCCCGCCGACCGCACGGTGCGAGCCACCTTCGAGGACTCGGGTTACACCCTCTGCGTGCTGATGGGGAAGCGCTGCGCGCGCGAGGCGGCCGAGGCGGCCGAGCGCTATCTGCGCACCAGCCAGGCCACCTACCTGCTGGAGCAGCACGGCCGTCCACGCCCGACCCGCGTCCACCGGCGGGGACCCCCGTCGGGCCGGCGTTCCCGGGCAAGGCGGTAGTCCCCTTTCCGGTGCAGGATCCCGAGCCGGGCCCCAGGGGCCCGGCTATGAGTACGACGGAGGTGAGACCCAATGAGTACGACCGAGGCCATCGGCCGCATCCCGGTACGGGACGTCCACCCGGCGGTGGACGGCGGCAGGCGCCCGGCGAAGGCAGTACCTGGAGAGACGTTCCAGGTCACCGCCACCGTGTTCCGCGAGGGGCACGACGCGGTCGCCGCCAACGTCGTCCTGCGGGATCCGCAGGGCCGCCCCGGCCCGTGGACGCCGATGCGTGAACTCGCCCCCGGCACCGACCGCTGGGGTGCCGAGGTCACCCCGGACACCGAGGGCCGCTGGACCTACACCGTGGAGGCCTGGGGCGATCCGGTCACCACCTGGCGCCGGACCGCCCGGATCAAGGTCCCGGCCGGCATCGACACCGGCCTGGTCCTGGAGGAGGGCGCGAACCTGTACGCGCGGGCCGCCGACGACGTGCCCGAGCGGACGGCGCGCACGGTGCTGCTGGACGCGGCAAGGGCCCTGGGGGACGATTCGCTTCCGGTCGCGACGCGCCTTGCGGCGGCGTTGACGCCGGAGGTGGACGGTGTGCTGGGGCGGTATCCGCTGCGGGAGTTGGTGACGGCGTCCGAGCCGTTGCCGCTGCTGGTGGAGCGGGA